>CAZAQM010000142.1:0-5317 GCA_964487385.1 uncultured Dethiobacter sp. | reverse complement strand
CTGTCGGAAAGCTTGCATACTTGATGCAATCGAACATTCATGGTAAAATGAAGAGGCGGTTTCCCAAAAATATTTTATTTACCGTAAATTTGCCCGGTGGAAGCCGATTCTTTATGCCTTCAAAGGACTCAAATTTTGAAGGATAGCAACAATTGGGATTATATAAAAAGGGGGTGAAACTGACAAAAATTACAATATAGGACGGACATTGCCTTTGGCAGGTTTTGGATGGCTATGGATTAAATGATCCAGGTTCGGGGCAGTTAAACCAAGTTTAGGGTAATTTTGTTTGTTAAGCACATAAAATGGGGCCGTTGTTTCCCATGTCCATATGAAAAACATTCTTTAACATCGGCCTTCTTTAATCCTCTGGTAAACGAGGAAGATTTTAGGGGGGATAAGCCTTGTCTTTTGAATTTATTAAAACGGCAACTGAGGAGGGCATCATCCGCATAACATTAAACCGCCCTCCCCTCAACGTTTTGACTATTGCCATGATGGAAGAAATGATTGAAGCTTTTAAATGGGCAAACGATCAGCCCGGATGTGTAGTTGTTGTTGATGCCGAAGGGAAAGCTTTTTCTGCAGGTGTCGACGTAGCAGACCATACACCGGATAAAGTTGCTTCGATGATAGATGTTTTTGATAGGCTTTTCGGGGCTATGTCCAAAGTGGAAAAACCCATCATCGGAGTGGTGAATGGTGCTGCCCTTGGCGGAGGTTATGAGGTTGTGCTCTTCTGTGATATGGTTATCGCTTCAGAGAGGGCAAAATTTGGACAACCTGAAATCAATGTCGGCGTTTTCCCGCCGGTTGCCTGCTATGTGCTGCCCAGGCTCATTTCCTGGCCGAAGGCGATGGAATATCTTCTGAGCGGGGAAGTCTTCGATGCCACTACAGCGGAACGGCTTGGGTTGATCAATAAGGCTCTTCCGGTGGATGGCTTTGCCGAGGGTGTGGAGGCCTTTTTAAAGAAATTTACTGCCCAAAGCCCTGTTGTTCTAGCGCTTACTAAAAAAGCATCCAATGCCGGATTGAACAAGGGCTTTGAGGAAGGCCTCAAGGCCATTGATGATATCTATCTCGGCGAGTTGATGAAAACGGAAGATGCAGTCGAAGGCCTGACATCATTTATGGAGAAACGCAAGCCTTCCTGGAAAGGGAAATAATTACTTAAGGTTTGCTCTTGTAATAAAATTAATAAATTAGCAGGAGGTATAAATTATGAGCGTACCGACAAAGATTGATACCTGGCAAATGGTTGAACCCGGGAAATTGGAGCGCACATCCATTGATGTTCCTGAGTTAAAGCCAGGCGAGGTGCTGGTTAAGGTAGCCGGTTGCGGTGTCTGCCATACCGATGTGGGCTATTTTTATGATGGTGTCCCCACCGTTGTCAAACCGCCGCTAACCCTGGGCCACGAAGTGAGCGGGGTGGTAGTGGCCGGAGACGATGCGTTAATTGGCAAGGAAGTCATTATACCGGCTGTTATGCCCTGCAACAATTGTGATATTTGCGCTTCTGGCCGGGGAAACCGCTGTCTGAAACAAAAGATGCCCGGCAACAGCATGGGTATTTATGGCGGTTTTGCCTCTTATATTCCGGTTCCCTCTGAGGATCTTTGCCTCGTCGAAGATCGCAAGGGGATGCCCCTGGAGCATATGGCGGTTATTGCTGATGCGATTACTTCCCCCTATCAGGCGGCAATGCGCGCCGGGATTAAGGAAGGGGATCTGGTCATTGTTACCGGGGCCACCGGTGGTATCGGTGTTTATATGACACAAATCGCCGCTGCCCTGGGTGCCAAGGAAGTAATTGCCATTGCCAGGAATAAGGAAAAGCTGGAGCGTTCGCTGGAATTTGGTGCAACCAAGGCGATTAGCACACTGGATAAAGATGTTAAAGCCATTCGAAATGATTTCCGTGCCTACTGCAAGGAAAAAGGCCTGCCGGGCCACGGCTGGATCATTTTTGAATGCAGCGGCAGCAAAGCGGGCCAGGAAATTGGCCTGGAACTGCTCTCCTTCGTCGGAAAAATGATCGTCGTCGGCTATGGGATGCAAAAAGTCGAATATATGCTTTCCCGCCTGATGGCCTTTGATGCGGAGATAATCGGCACATGGGGCTGCCTGCCCAAATATTATAAAGATGTTCTCAATATGGTTTTAGAGGGCAAGATTAAAGTAGAGCCTTTTGTTGAACTCAGGCCGATGAGCCAGATTCTAAAATCATTTGAGGAATCCCATGCCGGGAAATTGACGAAACGGATTGTCTTGATTCCTGATTTTTAGGCTATTTTAAGAAATACTTAGGCAAAAGATAGGGTGGCCGTTATTACTAAAACGGCCACCTTTGCCTGTACAGGCAGATCCGTTTAACCTCCGCAAAGCGGGACACAATTATTGGCATAAAAACCAGCAATAACGCTGCCGGGGCAGGATGTATTAAATACCTGTTTTATATTAAAAGGGTAGTCAGTTAAATGATACCCTGAATATTTGCAAAAAAAATATCTTCATGAAGGGTTTACCAAAAGAAAAGCCGAATTTAATATTATAAAAGCAGCAAAAGGAGGCCCGGTTAATCGTTATGTCCAGGGTGCGCATTGTGACTGATTCAACTGCTTATTTGCCAAAGGAAAATCTGGATGAATTACTTATAGAAGTTGTACCTCTTTATGTAAATTTTCCGGATGAAATGCTTGTTGATGGAAAAATTGAAAATAAAGTTTTCTTTGAGAAGATGAAAAAGTCTGCCAAACTGCCTTTTACTTCGCAGCCCTCACCCGGAGATTTTATCCAGGTTTATGAGAGCATCATAAACAAAGGAGATGAAATTATTTCCATTCATATCTCCTCGGGCATCAGCGGAACGGTTGGAAGTGCAGCGACAGCAGCGGAAATGCTCGGCACAGATCGTGTTTCCGTTGTCGACTCGCTTTCCACTTCCGGTGGATTGGCAATGATGGCTATCGAAGCGGCGAAGGCTGCCAAAGAGGGCAAGACGAGGGAAGAAATAAAAGCTATGCTGGAAAGATTGAAAAAAAATATTTGGATATTATTTGTACCTGATACGCTGGAATATTTAAAAAAAGGCGGTAGGATTGGCGGCGCCCAGGCATTGCTGGGTACTATACTGCAAATTAAACCGATATTGGCGCTCAAGGATGGAAAAATAGAGGTATTTGAAAAAGTAAGGACCATGAAAAAGGCCCTGGAAAGAATTGTAAACGAGCTTCCGGAAAAAGCAGAAAATGCCAAGATAGCGATTCTGCAGGCGGAGGCCGAGGAAACCGCCGCTGTTTTGCAAGGTCTCATTCACGAACGATTGCCGGATATCGCTCCGATAATATTTGAACTCAGCCCGGTGATCGGTACCCATGCCGGCCCGGGTACGGTAGGACTTGTCTTTTTGCAGCTATAGTTGTCTTAATCAAAGTTAATAATAATAATAATGGAGTTATATAATGAGCAAAAAACAAGAAAACACTTTCACGCTCCGCGGTGGGGATCTGCGCCAAATGATCTTGGAGGCGTGCGATTATTTCGAGCGGCACAAGGAGGCTATTAACGATCTGAACGTTTTCCCCGTTCCCGACGGGGATACGGGCACCAACATGAGCCTGACCCTGAGGGCCGCCGCCGGTGCGCTGCAAAATTTTCATTCGGATTCGATTGGCAAAGTTGCCGGCCTGGCAGCTCGCAGTTCATTGATGGGGGCCCGGGGAAATTCCGGGGTTATTTTTTCCCAGCTCTTCCGGGGTATTGCCCGGGGGCTTGCCGGTAAGGATGAGGCTACGCTTTATGAGGTGGGGAGAGCGTTTCAATATGGGATTGTCTATGCCTACAACGCGGTATCCAAGCCTATCGAAGGGACAATTCTTACCGTGGCAAGGGAGATTGCCCGGGGTAGCAGGGAAGCGGTGCAAAGTTCCTTAAATTTTGCCGGTTTGCTGCAAATTGCCCTGGAGTGTGGCAGAAAAGCTTTGGACCGGACTCCCGAACTTCTGCCCGCACTCAAAGAGGCCGGGGTGGTCGATGCCGGGGGGCTGGGACTGATCGTTTTTCTGGAGGGATGCCTGCAAAGCATGCTGAATACTTCCCCGCAGAAAGCAACCGGGGAGGTATTTGCAGCGCCGTTGAGGGCGGCGGGGAATAAACCGGGTATCGTTAACCTGAACGAAGAATTTGATGAACGTTACCCCTACTGCACAGAATTTTTAATTCGAGGCAGCGGCCTTTCTGTGGGGCTGATTCGCAGTGAACTGACAGATTTGGGTGACTCCCTGATCGTTGCCGGTGAAGATGAGATCATTAAGGTTCATATTCATACCGATGATCCGGGCCGTATCCTGCAGATTTGCCTCCAATGCGGGAGCCTTCACGATATAAAGATCGACAATATGGCCGATCAGTTTAAGGAAACCCGCTGGGGGGGTCTTCTTGCGGAAAACAGGCCGGCTGATGCCGGATTTGGGAAAAATGTTGCCGGAGGAGCCGGGGATGTTTTAGTAGGGCAAATCGGTATAATAACCATATCCTCCGGCGATGGTCTTGCTGAGATATTTGCCGGCCTGGGCGCCGACAAAAACATCGCCGGCGGGCAGAGCATGAATCCATCTGTTGAGGATATCGTCAATGCAATAGAGGATCTTGCCCAAGAGATAGTTTTCATCCTTCCCAATAACAACAATATTCGTTTTGCGGCAGAACAAGCCGTTAAATTGGTGGAAAAAGAGGTTGTTGTGATCGATACTCGCAGCGTGCCCCAGGGGATTGCTGCTTTGCTGGCATTTGACAAGGCTGCATCGCTTGCCTGGAATCACAGCCAAATGTCCCAAAGGGCGCAGCAAATAAAAACCGGGGAAGTGACATTTGCTGTCAGGGATGCGCGCATAAACAGCGTGGAAATTATGAAGGATGATATTATTGGGCTTTCCGATGGGGATTTGCTCGTAAGGGGCATGTGCCTGGACGAAACTACGATCGATCTTATCGGGGAAATGTTAACCGGCGAAGAAGAACTACTGACGCTTTTTTACGGAGAGGGGATATCCTCCACACAGGCAGAGCAGCTCGCCGAGCAGATTTCCATACGGTACCCTTCTCTTGAAGTGGAGTTATATAGCGGTGGCCAGCCGCTTTATTATTATCTTTTTTCCCTGGAATAATTAATGCCCGCAGGGTCTAGCGGCAGGATTTTACCCTTTTAGCGGTGAATAAAATGTGAGGCGGAGCAGAAAGGTGCATTGATATTATCCCCAAGGGAAATAGTACTGATCTGAAACTTGTCTGGAGGTTGGCAAATGACGTTATC
>CAZAQM010000141.1:0-5338 GCA_964487385.1 uncultured Dethiobacter sp. | reverse complement strand
GTTTCGACAAACTCGCTGAATATGTCAAAGATTTTACACCGGAAAACGCTGAGAAAGTAACCGGCGTCGCAGCCGGGGACGTGCGGCTTATTGCCAGGACTTTTGCCAACACTGAAAGATCCTGCATCGTTGAAAGCGTGGGGCATTTGGGCCAGTATCAAAATGGATTTCAGACATCAAGATCATTAAGCCTGCTAATGGCTATTACCGGTAATATCGATAGGCCGGGGGGATGGGTTACCTGCCCGCAAATCAGACTGGCTGATCTACGCGTCAAGGTTGAAGATAACAGCCTTGGCTATGATGAGTTTCCAGTCTTCCACCAGTTCCGCCGGCGTACACCCCCGTACGGTTCTGCTGGTTTGATGACACAGGCGATAGCTTCCGAAAAGCCCTATCCAATTAAGGCCTTTTTCAGCTCGGGCAGCAACCCGGTATTAACTTTCCCAGACACAAATCTGTTCCTGGATGCTATCAAAAATTTGGAACTGTTTGTCTCCATTGACCCGGTTATGACTGAGACATGCCAACTGGCTGATTATGTACTTCCTGCTTGCACATCCTTGGAAGAGACCGGCATCGGCGGATTCCCTTATGCTATCTCCTACTGCAAGCCTTATATCATGTTGCGTAAGAAAGTTGTCGATCCTTTATACGAAAGCAAGCCAATCTGGCAAATTTGGAGCGAGCTGGGCCACAAAGTTGGTTTGGGAGAGTACTTCCCCTGGAAGTCCGACGAAGAAGTGGCAGAACATTTCTTCTCCACCAGCGGGGTAACCATGCAGCAACTGGAAGAACACCCCGCCGGAATGTTTTTCGCTGAACTTGAGTATGAATTATTTGAAAAAATTGGTTTTTCCACGGATACAAAGAAAATTGAACTTTTCTCAGATGAAATGGAAAGACTGGGGCAGCCGGGCTTCCCAGGGCACGTTGAACCACAACAAAGTTTTGTGGCAGATCCTGTTTTTGCGGAACAATATCCGGAACTCTTAGTGACTGGAGCCAGAAGAGAGGAATGGATTGGCGGCCAGATGCGTGATGTGATGGGCCTAAGGACTAGGATTCAGGAACCTGAGGCGGAATTTAGCCATATCACCGCCAAGAAGTATGATATCGAAGATGGCGAGATGATCGGTGTACAAACCCCGCGGGGCATGATTAGGATCAAAGCCAAGATTACCCCGGAAATGCGGCCTGGCATGGTATCTGTTCCCCACGGCTGGGCAGGGGCCAACGCCAACTTGCTGTTGGATGCCAATATAAAAGACAAGGTATCCGGTTATATTACCTTGAGAGGGAATGGCTGCCGCCTCGTCAAGCTGGGCTAAAGGCGAACAAGGTTGATTATTTTCCGTATTAAAAAACTGAGGTAACTAATGGGGGTGCGGTTCTTATTTTTCAGATAAGATGGGGCCGCACCCTATTCTTGGTATTGCCGGGAAGGTTCTGGCCATGTATAATGCTAATGTAGAACTTAAGGGGGGGCTGGAATGCTGAGGAATATCGCCGTTGAAGATGCCTGGGAGGTGTTGCGGAAAGTTACTGCACCGCTTCAGCCGGAAAGCGTTCTGCTAAAAGAGTCATTAGGCCGCATTGCCGCCCTGGATCTAAAAGCCGCCGGGGATCTGCCTGCGAGTTATCAATCGGCAGTCGATGGTTTTGTCATTCATAAGGATGATTTACAGGGGGACCGCCAACTTTTAATCGGTGAGCCCCTTGGCCCTGGCAAGATTCCGAGGTTTCCCCTTGCCCCCGGAAATACTGTTAAGGTGGGTACAGGCGGGGTGCTGCCGGAAGGGACAGCAGCAGTCATACCCCAGGAAAATGCAGAAGAAAAAGATAATTATTTAGTTGTCAGGGGAAAGTTTGCTACAGGCAGCAATATAAGGGTACAGGGCGAAGATTTTAAAAAAAATGAGATCATCCTGCACCGGAATGGACGGCTGACCCCCGGCACGCTTGGTGTACAGGCAGCTTTTGGACAGGAAAAGGTAATGGTTTGCCGCCGTCCTTCTGTGGCACTTATCTGCCTTGGCCCGGAGATTATTCCCCATCACATTTCCCCCCAGGCCGGTCAGGTAAGAGATAGCAACGGTCCTCTGCTGGCTTCGCTAGTCGTCCAGGATGGAGGGCAGATTGCCGGTTTGCATTACATGGGAGCTGATGATGTGGGCGGCACCAAACTACTTGTCAAACTGGAGGAAACCTTTGAGAAGGCCGATCTAATAGTTACTACCGGGGGCGCTTACGGGGAATTTTCGCGGCTAGCCCCTTCGATGCTGCGTGAGGCAGGGGCGGAAATGCTTTTCTGGGAAATTATTTCCAAACCGGGGAGCCATTCAGGGGGGGCTATCTGGCGGTCGAAGCTCATCCTAGCCTTATCCGGCAATGCTGCGGCCTGTGCCGTTGGCTACCATCTTTTGGTATCGCCGGTTTTGCGCCGGATGCAAGGATTGCCCTTTCTTCTGAAGAAAGTTATGGCGCCGTGTGTGGATCGATATAAAAAAAATGGGAGATCACGACGTTTTTTAAGGGGGCAGCTCTTTGTTGATGATGGCATATTAAAGGTTAGAATACTGCTTGGACAGAAATCGAGCATGATGAAATCGCTTTTGAGCTATAACTCATTGATCGATCTTCGGGCAGGCCACCCGGTTGTGCAGGAGAATTCACCGGTAGCGGTAATTCCCTTGCAGACTGAAGTGCCGCTATGCTAATTTATAATTCATCGCTCTGAAAAGGCTGTCATCCCGGGCGCAGCGAGGTATCTTCGGTTTTCATTCGTCGTGGTACGTTGTGTTTTTTTATCCCTTGCAATATGTCAAATTTGGCATAATACCTTCCTTATATTTAATGAACCAGATAATGGGGTTGTAGTTATGATAAAAAAGGAACTAAATATAGATGGAACCTGCTGGAAATTGCTTGCCGATCCCCTTGCTTCCCTGGCCCATATTTTACAGAGACATCTACATATAGATATTAATGACTTTGAATGCGGGAAGGGAAACTGTGAGGAATGCTTTGTCATCATCAACGGTGAAGTTGTTTTTCCTTGTGCCAAAGTACTGCAGGAGCTACCCGGCGGAGCGATAATCTCCACGAAAAATGGTTTGGGAGAGATCAACACCCTGCAGGCCATGCAAATATCCTGGGCTCTTCATGGCAGCCCCGGCTGTTCTCGTTGTGCCGGAAGGGTGATTGGCACCTGTGCAGCCATGCTGGAAAAGAACCCATTTCCAACAGAAAAAGAAGTGGAAGGCTGGTTTTGCAACAAACCTGTTACATGCTGCAACGGCGAAAAAGCTGCACAAAGACGTCTCGATGCCATCATTAATGCCGCCCGTGTCCTCCGCGGGGAGATCAATATTGGCGAGTTTGTACAGATGGTTTCGTCAAAAAAAAAGGTAAAAATTATAAAAACGATTCCCGCGGTTACAGCTGCCGAATTGGGAATAAATGTCCCCCCCGGCGCCTTGCATCTGGCCCTCGTCCATGCCGGCGTCGCTAATGTAAGGCTCCAATCCATCAACCTTGATGGCGCATGGGTGGTGCCCGGCGTCTGCAGGGTGATTACCTCCTATGATGTTTTGGGAAGCAATATGCTAAGCCCGCCAATGGACCCCTCCCAAAGTGAGCGATTTTTCCGGCCCGTTATTTGCAAGGAAAGGATAATAAATAAAAATGAAGTGATCGCAGTCGTTTGTGCAGATACGCAACATAATGCCTTTGCAGCGGCCCAAAGGATCGAGGCTACATATAAATATTTTAGCAGTAGGGAACCATCGGAAATTGATGGCAGTGGTGCCGCGGATTTTGCTTTGCATTCCAGGCCTTATGAAGTTTGCAATATTGGCCTTGCCTCACTCGATGAATACGGGAGGCTGGCCATCCATTCAAAATATATTCTCCCGGATCAATACCGCAGTATTATTGCCCGGGCTATTGGTTTGGACGAGGAGTTTCTCGTATTTATTCATACCAAAAACCAAAAAAGTGCGCCGCGGAACTATTTTCCCATTGCGGAGGCAATCTTAGGCCTGGCTTTCCTTTCCACCGGCAAGCCGGTTTTTATGGAGTACAATAGCTGCCTGGGCATAAATGGCCGGCTTAAATTGGTTTAAAACAAATATTTTACCTGTAAACATAAGCTGCCGGCCCGGTCCGTTGCTTAATTGGTATGAGCAAGATGTTGGGCAAGACATTTGTTGGCATTGACATTATGTTTATATAAACATATAATTTTTTGAGTGGATTCCCTTCTTTTATTCGGGAGAGATCTATTTTTTTGTTATCGCTGTGCTTATATATACACAGCGTAGAAATAAATAATAACTATTACAGTTTAGAAAGGGGTCTACAAAGAGATGTTCAAGATCAAAAAAAAGGGTAAGAATGGTTTAGCTGTGTTTGCAAGTGCTGCCCTAATTCTCATGCTGGTTTTTTCACTCCTGCTGGGCGCCGGTTGTTCGCAGGGGGTTGTTACACCTGAGACCGGTGAAGAAACTGGGGAAGCAGCAGAAGGAACCGAAGCAGGAGCAGGTGAGGGCGAGTATATTATCCTTTCGACCACTACGAGCACCTATGATTCCGGATTGCTCGATTATTTACTGCCGGTTTTTAAGGACAAAACAGGGATTGAGGTCAGGATAGTTTCCCAGGGTACCGGGCAGGCACTGGAAACGGGAAAAAGAGGGGATGCAGATGTCCTTCTGGTTCACGATAGAAAAGCCGAGTTGCAGCTCGTGGAGGAAGGCTATTTCACAGATCGTCACGACGTAGCCTATAATGACTTTATTATCCTGGGAATGCCCGATGATCCCGCCGCTGTTAAAGAAGCGCAAAACGCGGTGGAAGCTCTTTCCAGGATTGCCGATAAGGAAGAAATATTTATTTCCCGCGGGGACGATTCTGGCACACACCGGAGGGAGCTTGCCACCTGGGACGTGGCAGGAATCAGTGAACGTGGCGAATGGTACAAGTCCATCGGGCAGGGGATGGCCGATACCTTAAGGATGGCTGATGAACTTCAGGGTTATACGATGTCAGATCGGGGGACTTACCTCTCTCTGAAAGGCACCCTCGATCTGGAGATCCTTTTTGAAGGGGATCCCGTCCTCTTTAATCAGTATGGGGTTATGGCTGTAAGTAAAGATAAGCACCCCCATATCAAATATGAACAGGCGATGAAATTTGTCGATTTTCTGCTTTCCGAAGAGGGCCAGGAAATGATTGCCAACTTTATGATTGGCAACGATCCCCTCTTCTTCCCCGGCAAAGGCGTAGAGTAGACTAATGTCAGGGGGACGGGGGTATTGACACACCAGAGTGTCAA
>CAZAQM010000140.1:0-5389 GCA_964487385.1 uncultured Dethiobacter sp. | reverse complement strand
CCCTGATCGTCCCCACCAAGGTCAGCGAAATAGTCACCCCAACGCCCATGCCAAGAGCATCCAGGATGGAACGTATCACGTTGTTTTTGCGGGCAAAGGCTTCCGCCCGGCCCATGATAATGCAGTTTACCACGATGAGGGGAATAAAGATCCCCAAAGCTTTGTGCAAATCCGGGACGTAAGCATTGAGAAGCATATCCGTGGCGCTGACGAATGCAGCGATGATGAGGATATAGGCCGGCATCCTCACCTTGTCGGGTATGATATTCCGCACGGCGGAAATGGCAATATTAGAACATAGCAGCACGGCAAGGACGGAAACGCCCATGCCGAATCCAAAAAAAGCTGTCGTCGTAATGGCCAAGGTTGGGCACATCCCCAGCAAAAGACGGAAAGTGGGGTTTTCCCTAAGGATCCCCTTGCTGAACTCCTGAGCCAGTGTACTCATTTATCTTCACCTCCAGCATGGCTGTTTTTAATTTGTTAAAAAGTTCTCCCCAATGATATCCATGACCCGGCGGATAGAAGTAAGCATTCCTCCGGAGGAAATCGAGGCGCCCGAAACAACATCCACATCGTCGCCGGCCGAGATCGGATCGGCAACATTGAGACCGATAACCCGGTGTTGGAACTCATCCTTGGTGATGACATCGCCGATGCCGGGGGTTTCCCCGTGAGAGCTGATTCGTATCCCTACGATATCGCCGCTTTCATCGACGGCCAGGTCATAGAAGATAGCACCCCCATAACCGTCGGCCTTGGCCTGCCCCACGACGCCGATAAAATTACCGCCGGCATCCGTGCAGGAATAGTAGGATTCGCCTCCTGTGTCCGTAACTTCAAAGTCGTCAACCGCGGGGAAAAACCCTTCCAGGGCCTGCAAAAACTGGGTCATGGCCCGTTCCTCAATGACAGGGGCCGTAACTCCGTTTACAGCGGCAATGAGCCCTCCGCAGATGACACCGATGATCAACAATGTTAAAGCCATGCGCAGTCCACTCTCACGCACTCTTCTTCACCTCCCCAAACTTTTTCGGCAGGGTCATATTATCGATGAGGGGGGTAAGGCCGTTCATGAGGAGAATCCCAAAGGTTACGCCCTCCGGCATCCCCCCGAACAAACGGATAGCCATGGTCACAATCCCGCATCCCAGGCCAAAAACGAGCTTACCCACGGGGGTGACCGGCGAGGTGACCATATCCGTAGCCATAAAAAAAGCACCGAGCAGCACGCCGCCCGCCAGGACATGGTAAAGACCCATAGTAAAGCCTCCATCGAAAAGGCCCAGAATAAAGACGATACCGATAAAGCCGCCGGGAATCCGCCAGTCAATATGACCGCGGTAGAAAAGCCAGATCGCCCCGATGATTAGGGCCAGGGCTGATGTTTCGCCCAATGCGCCGCTCACGGTGCCCATAAAAAGATCTCCCAGGGAAGCATTATAGGTGACCAGAGGCGATGCCTGGGTGACCGCATCCGCCGTAAAACCGAAGGGGACCGGCCGTGTCCAGACATTCCCGGCAACGTGGGTGCCCCAGGAGACGACCAGCACGGCCCGACCGACCAGAGCCGGGTTAAAAATATTATTACCTATACCTCCATAAATCTGTTTACCGACGCCTATGGCCACGATAGAACCGATGGCCACCACCCACCACGGCGGTGACGGCGGAAGAGTCATCGCCAGAAGCAAACCTGTAACCGCCGCACTTCCGTCACCAAAAAAACTTCCTTTACGTAAAATAATTGCCTCTGTAGCCATAGCTGCCAGCATGGCGATAACCATCGTTGCCAGGGCACGAAAACCGAAGAGGAAGACCGCCATTAAAGCGACGGGAAAAAGGGCAATCAGGACATCGACCATGATGCTTTGAATGGTTTCCGGTGATTTGATATGCGGTGATGAAGAGACTACCAGCTTTCTTTCCATTTTTTTATCCCTCCTTCATAACCTGCTACTTTTTCCTGCTGGCCGCAATAGCGCCTTTGGCGATGCGGATCCACTGAACCAGCGGTCTCTTGGCAGGGCAGGTAAAAGTGCAGCACCCGCATTCAAAACAATCCATCGCACCATATTTTTCGGCCAGATCATAAATTTTTTTCTCCGCTGCCGATCCGATAAAGCTGGGCATCAGGTTCATAGGACAGACTTCCACGCATTTCCCACACTTAATGCACGAGGCAATGGGCTGATCCCTTACAAACTCTTCCGTTAAGATAAGTACGCCTGATGTTCCTTTGATGGCGGGAATCTCGTCGGTCGGCTGGGCGACCCCCATCATGGGCCCGCCGAGGATCAGCTTGCGGGCATCGGGCGTAAGTCCTCCGCATTGCTCGATGATATCCCGGATCAGTGTCCCGTTTCTCACCAGGAAATTGCCTGGCTTGTTAATGCCAGGACCGGTAACCGTCACCACCCGCTCGTAAAGAGGCTTGCCAAGTTTGATCGCCTCCGCCAGGGCAATGGCTGTTCCGGCATTCTGGTTGACGACGTTGACAGCCATGGGTAGGGCTCCCGGCGGCACTTCTCTGCCTGTCGTGGCTTTGATGAGCATTTTTTCCGCACCCTGCGGATATTTGGTGTGCAGGGGATGGACCTCGATATCATAATCCCCCTTGCCCCCTTCCACGGCCCTGTTCATGCTTTCGATGGCATCAGGCTTGTTGTCCTCCACACCGATAATCCCCTTGGTAGCTCCCAGGGCCTTCATAAAAGCCTGCAAGCCAAAAACGACATCAGCGGCCCTCTCCACCATGAGACGGTGATCGGCCGTGAGGAAAGGTTCGCATTCCGCACCATTGATAATTACGGTATCGATTTGGATATCCGGCGGAGGAGACAGCTTGACATGCGTAGGAAATGTCGCTCCGCCCAGGCCCACCAATCCGGTATCCTTGGAAATGGCAACAATTTCCTTGGCCTCAAGATCCTCCAGGGATTTGCCGGGCTGCATACCCTCATAAGGTGTGTCCAGGCCATCATTTTCAATAAAGACGGCAAGGACAGGAGTGCCCATAGCGTGGTTAAAAGGTTCGATCTTGGACACTTTTCCCGAAACGCTGGCAAAAATAGGAGCAGAAACAAACCCTTTCGGCTCACCAATCTTTTGACCCATTTTTACCTCATCCCCCACCTGGACGATCGCTTCACAGGGGGCTCCGATATTCTGCTGGAGCGGGATAATCACCTGTGAAGGAGCCTCGGCAGGAACGATGGGTATCCCAGACGTGTTCTCTTTAAAATAGCTGGGATGGATCCCCCCTACAAAAGTCCTTTCACTCATCCACTAATTCACCCCTTTTTCTTCATTTCCATTCTAATAGCTACTCAAAAGCCTCCCACCAACAAGATTAATTCGTGACCTATTTGCAAAATCCCTCCTTTAAACATCTTATTTCTACAAATATTGCCCTGACAGATAATGTACCATAACAACCCTCCCCAGGGCTGCCCGATCCGGATTCCCTGATCTTTGAAAAAGCCCGGTTGCTTAAATTCCAAATTTATTATACCTTTTTAGCAGGGTACTGCAAAGGACTTTTAAAAAGATCGGGCTTTGGCCCCCCGGCCTAAAACCAGAAACGTTTTAAATCGTCTATATGTATAGTAAATTTATGATCGATCCGGCGGCACAAATTTCCCTTGTGTTTGGGCAGGATCATAAGGCCGCGAAAAAGAATTTATTTCAGTACCCCCATGCCCCAATGAAACAAAGGGCAAAAGAGGTAAGGCGAAAATTTTTCCTCTTATGCCAAACCTGCCATCATGGGCGGGCGGAAAGGATCTGTAATACACGGAGATGATACATAAAAGGGCTATACCACCGGTTATCCTCATGCTGCTCATTTTTTTTCTTTTCAGCCCCTTTTCCCATTGTCGGGGCGAGGAAAGCAACGTTACTGTCTCGCCCGGTGTTATGCAGTACCTGGAGACTGCACAGTTTGTGCCAATCATTGCTGTACTCGCGGACAAGGCCCCCCCAGGCAGGGAAAATACTGATCGGGAAGAGGCCGCCCCTCCCGCTTCTGCCGGGTCCGTTGCCGCCGAGCTGCAGGAAGCTAACGAGGCCGCCCTGTCGGCAATTCTTCCCCTTTTGGAGGAAGAAACCGCCAGGGGAAATCTCCGCGATTACAACCCCCTGTGGCTCATCAATGCTTTCTCCGCACAGGTCAACAGCGAGGGCCTCAGCCGCCTTTGCCGGGCGCCCCAGATCAAAACCATTTGCCTCGATCAAAAACGTCACTACCTTTCTGCGGACATTCCCCAGCCCTTTTCCGCCGTTGACAAACAAGCTGCGGGGCCGGAAGGGATATTCCTGGAAAAACCGCCGGGCGGGGGGAAGGATTTTTATAATCTCCGGGCCATCAACGTTCCCCCCCTTTGGGAGGAAGGCTGCTTTGGCCAGGGGGTTGTCGTGGCCATCATGGATACAGGTGTCGATCTCGATCATGAGGATCTGAAGCAAAATTACCGGGGCAATCTCCCCGGCTGCAGCCACGGGGATAGCTGGTTCGACGCCACGGGAACCCTGACTGCGGAAGCGCCCATAGATACGCACGGCCACGGCACCCATATCGCCGGGATTATTCTGGGGGGAAACAAGGAAAAACCCCTGGGAATTGCACCGGAAGCACGCTGGATCGCTGTTAACATTTTTTCAGATGGGTATGCCTGGGATTCCCATATCGCTCAGGCCTTTCAATGGCTGCTGGCCCCCGGGGGGGACCCGGCGAAGGCTCCGCATATCATCAATTGTTCCTGGGCCTCCCGGCCGGAGTTTGCCGAGGAGTTTCTGCATTGGGAAATCCTCTACAATTTGGAAAAGGCCGGTATCCTCGTCGTCTTTGCCGCCGGCAACAACGGGGAGGAGGGACCCGGCAGCCCGGCCAGCTACCCCCATTCCTTTTCTGTCGGCGCACTAAAACAAGCCGGCGATCACTTGACCATCGCAGATTTTAGCAGCCGGGGGCCCGTTCACTGGCAGGATCTTTCCTACATCAAACCAGAGCTGGTTGCCCCGGGCGTGAAGATTGTTTCCACCTGGCCGGATAACAGCTATGCCGCCCTGGACGGCACCTCCACGGCGGCAGCACACCTTTCCGGCGCCGCCGCCCTGCTCCTGCAGGCCAAACCGGGGCTCTCGCCCACGGAAATCAAATATCTCTTCAAGAGCACGGCTGTCTGGGATCCCCTCTGGGATGAGCACGGACAGCGTCCCAACAACCTTTATGGTTATGGATTATTGGATACATACGCCGCAGTTAAAGACGAGCCCCTCATCCCGGCGGAACTGCTCTTCTTCGATGGGGCCGAGCAAGGCATTGCCAACTGGAAAACCTCTCCGGAAAACCCCTGGAAAATCACCCGGGAGCTAGTAAGCAGCGACA
>CAZAQM010000139.1:0-5397 GCA_964487385.1 uncultured Dethiobacter sp. | reverse complement strand
TCGGCAAGATAGCAATGGGCAGCATGGCGGTACTTGATATTTTCTGTAACGGAAGCCATATCGGCAACAGTATTTTCGATCAAAACCTGTTTTTTATCTTCTGCCAAAACGCGCCACAGATCCCCGCCCGCACGGAAACAATCGTCTGACGGATCGTCTTTTGGATCGTAGCGGTACATCGCCCCCTCGAGATCCAGCGGCGGCTCCATGACCTCAGGCTGGGCAGTCCAGACGCCATAGCTGTTGGGGCTATACGCCGGCGTACTGCCATAGTTGCCATCCACGCGCATGGCGCCGTCACGGTGATAATCGCTGACAGGAACTTTGGGCCGGTTTACGGGAATATGGTTGTAATTGACGCCCAAACGATAACGGTGAGCATCGCCGTATGAAAACAGCCGGCCCTGCAAAAAGCGATCGGGGCTAAAGCCGATGCCGGGAACCACATGGGCCGGGGTAAATGCAGACTGCTCCACCTCGGCAAAGTAATTTTCCGGGTTTCTGTTCAGCTCCAGCAGGCCCACCTCGATAAGCGGATATTCGGCATGACGCCAGATCTTGGTAATATCGAAGGGATTCTCATAATGGTTTTTTGCCTGCTTTTCCGTCATGATCTGCACATACATGGTCCATTGGGGGAAATCCCCGCCCTCTATCGCCTCATAGAGATCCTTGCCGTGGTATTCCCGGTCCATGCCGTTGATTTTTGCAGCTTCTTCGTTGGAGAAGTTTTTAATGCCCTGCCGGGTTTTGAAATGAAACTTGCACCAGAAACGCTCATTTTTCTCATTGTAGAAAGAAAAGGTATGCTCGCCAAAAAAGTGCATGTACCTGAAGGAAGCAGGGATACCCCGGTCGCTCATGACAACAGTTATCTGATGGAAGCATTCGGACAGCGAGGTCCAAAAATCCCAGTTGTTTTGGGCTGAGCGGCGGCCGGTGCGGGGATCCCGCTTGACGGCACGGTTCAGATCGGCAAAATTGTGCACGTCCCGGATAAAGAAGGTGGGCGTATTATTGCCAACCAGATCCCAGTTGCCCTCCGCCGTATAGAATTTGACGGCAACGCCCCGGATATCGCGCTCGCAGTCGGCGGCCCCCCGCTCCCCCGCCACGGTGGAAAAGCGGATGAAAAGCTCGGTTTCGGCACCGGGCTGCAGAACCTTTGCCTTCGTATACGGCGAAATATCATGGGTTACGGTGAATTTGCCATAAGCGCCCCAACCTTTGGCGTGCATGCGCCGTTCGGGGATAACCTCCCGGTTAAAATGGGCCATCTTTTCCATCAGCCAGACATCCTGCATGACAACAGGGCCCCGCGGTCCGGCGGTAATTGCATTTTCATTGTCGGCTACCGGCGCGCCCACTTCGTTCGTCAGCTTTTTAAAATCCTCCATGAAATTCATCCTTTCTTCTTGTAAAATGACCATAGCGGCGGCAACGAATAGAGTAGAGCGAATATTGCCACAATATCCTGCATTTTTTCTGCTGCTTTTTGACCCTTTTATTCTACAATAACCCAGGATCCAAAGCAACACAAAAAAAACGTCATTGCCTTCACCCTAGAGGATAGGGTAATCCGCTTATCCTTTGAAGCTGCCGCCAATTTTGTTTGATTTCCTACTCCGCATCCTCACCCAGCACCTCAATCAAAAAGCTCACCGGGCGGAATCCGTCATTACAGGAAATCATTGCAGACTTCCTATTTTTCATCCAGCCGCTATAAAGATCCTCCCCGCCGTGGGCAAGGGTCATCACGAACGCCGACATGCTTTCCCAGGCGCTGCTGCACAAGCCTTGCGGTTTTTCCCAACCATTGGCAATAAATACCTGTCCGACTTTCATATCACAGGCATGCTGTATTGGATTTTCGTATAGATCTATCAAATCCTGATAAATCGTTTGCCTCATCACCGTGATCTTTACTTTTTTCACGCTGTTGCCTCCCGGCCGCCAAGCCCCCCAACACAGCCAGCGGATATCCTTGATTTGCGTTATGTTTAATTCCAATGCTCCAGCCTTTTCATTAATCGAATAGATCATCACGCTCGTTGGATAAAATTAGTTTTCTCCTTTTTCATGGCAAACCGCCTTCCCTGCTTAATTATTTGGACTGCAGGCAACCCAACCCAAGGCCTGGCATGCCCACACCTGCTCATGGCTGATGTCCTGCACGGAATGTGCTGTCCCGGACCTAAGCAGCAAGGATATTATTTAATTCATCACACTTTTCGGAAATTCCTGCTTTGCCAAAAGCGGCGGCCAATTTCCGGTTTTTTATTTTTGATTTGCCGCTTTTATAATGTTTCCATTATCAGCCGCTATTGGTTATTGACGGGTGTGCTGAATCCAGATAAAATAGGCATTATTGACTAAGCTGGAAGGATGATGCAGTAAAAAATTCAGGGGTACGAGCGGGCAAAGGTGGGCTGGGAAAAAGAGGCATTAATAAAAAATAACCTTGGAGTGAGTGATAATATGCTGTCGATGAAAGATGGGAAAGCTGCTAAAAGACTTCTGCGCTTTCTTTTGTTTGGATGGGCAATAATCAGCTTGTCGGTTACCGGAACCCCCTCTGTTGGGGCCGGGGAAAACGGCAGCCTGAATGTGCCGATCACGGTAAAGGAAAGCGCCGGTGTGGACGCGGCAGGTTTTCCCGTTACTGCTGTGGTGCCCCTGCCTTACGGAGCTTATCAAGATACTGATTGCTTTCGCCTGACAGACAATAGCGGAGAAACAGTCAGAGCCCAATTCGACGTGCTCAACAGGCATTATTCCAAAGGCAACAGCATCAGGCATCTGACTGTACACTTTTTTACGAATGTTTCAGCCAATGGCAACGAACAGTTCTTTTTGAAGGACGATGGTTCGGGCAATACTTCAGGAAACATGAGTATAGTTGAGACTAACGACATAATTACTGTGAACACGGGAGCCATAAAATTTACTGTCAACAAACAGAAATTTTCTCTTATTGAATCATTGGAATACGGCGGGCGGGAATTGATCTTGTCTGACGAATTAAATGGAGGCATCCTTAAAGATCGTTTTGATAACCTGCAAATCGAATCCCAGATGGCCCCGCCCAAAGTAACCATCGAGGAGGGAGGCCCGGTGCGGGCCGTGATCCGCATGGAGTTGCCGGTTCACTTTCGTCCTGCGGGACAATATGCAGATTTGGTTCCCGGCCCTGATTATCTAAACGAGCCCCTGCAGGAAGGGGAATATACCCACGACCACGGCTACTGCGTGCGCATTTATGCTTATGAAGGCTTCAGCATCCTGAAGGTAGATTTTACCCTGGAGAACTCCGATAAAACAGTTCTCCAGGCCTGGCCTTTGTATTTTAAGGAGTTTTCCCTGGGCATGAAGCTGCCTGCCGGGATGGACCGGGTCCGCATCGGCACCTGCAACGATGCGGAAGGCCGTTTCATTACCAATAATCATCTGGATAAAAGCGACGATCTTTACGCTGTATTCGACGAGACGATTACCGATCAGATTTATATCAGCCAGGAGCTGCATGACAAATATACCCTGCACCGGGCAGATGAAAATACAAGCGAAACCGGCCACCGGGGAGCCGGCTGGCTGGATCGCTCAAGTGCTGAATATGGCCTGCAGGTGGCCGTCAAGGATTTCTGGCAGACCTGGCCCAACGTCCTGGAGGCGACTAACGATGACCGGCTGCTAATGTATATGTTCTCCCCCTGGGCCAAGGACATTTATCATGGTGGCGTTGACCAGGGTCCCCCGGACAATGGCCTCCCCACCTTTGCATTTACGGAGACGGGTCTGTACTGGCTGGATGATATGCAGCATGTAACCAAGACCCTGTGGCTCAATGCCCACGGAACGGCGGAGAATGCTGAGTTGGAACGCTTCAATGCCCTCGTGCAAAAAAGCCCGGTGTCGGTTATCCCTATGGAGTGGTACAAGGAAACAGCCGTTACCCTGGATATGCAGGGCCTTATTCCCCTGGATGCGCCCGTTCCTTCCACTGAAACTGATATCTTTTTTTCGGAACATGTTGGGAATATTGAGATGAACCATTATAATTTCGGTTATGACAACTATCTGGCCGATATCGGACGGCGCTGCGGAGCGACTACCGGCGGCTGGCCCCACAGCAGCGCTTGGTTCATTGCCACCGAAAACCCGGTGGATTACTATACCAGCGAGGCCCGTGTTTTCGGCGACTTAAACGCCCGGCCCCAGCATCTGGCCGATTATAACTATGAAGACGACAAGATCGATGGCCTGGTTCCTTTGGATGAACATCCGTACCGCACCATGAACTGGCGTTACTGGGAACATACCCACGGTTATCCCAAGTTTTTTGCTCCTCATTTGGAGGGAACCGGCTGGTCCGGCTACAGTATTCGGGATTTTGAACACTTGTGGACGTACGAACTCGAAGAGTTCTACAACCTGTCCGCGGAGAAGCGCATCTACGACTGGTATAAGTTTGTGGGAGAATTTTTAAAGGGGCATATTTTTGGCAGTGAAAACTGTCCCTATGATGTCAGCGACATAGGCACCACCGGTGCCACCCGCTCGGAAGGCCATGTGCTCAATACTATCTTGCAAGCCTACCGGGTGGTGGGGGACCCCACCTATCTGGAAGCAGGCAAAGTGCTGATCGATGATCTGAAAAAGAACCAGACCGTCTTTGGCAACCAAAAGACTAGCGTGTTTGCGGATTCACCCTTTCAAACAGCTTACCTGGCCCGGGGCGTGGTTAACTTCATGGATCTGGTCAAAGGCGTTGACCAGGAGGCTTACCTGAAAGCCTTCAGTTACCTGCAGGGCCTGGTGGAATGGAACTTTTACTATGGCACTTACGAATATTTTCTTTATACCGACGAGATGGTTGATCGTGAGTTCGGCGTAGTGGACAGCAACTACACTGCTTTTTTGCTGGTTGACCCGGTGAGCTGGTATTTTTGGCACAGCGGCGACCAGCAGATTCTGGCGCACATGCAGGAGTATTTAAACTGGGAATTAGAGGTGGATGATCCGATCTCTAGCTGGCCTGCGGACATGGAAAACTGGACGGGCGATTTTGGCGGCCGCTGGAGCCATTTTGTCACCAAGAATGAGAAGGCCAACCTTACCCCGCCGCCGGCCATCACTGACCTGCAGGTAGAGAACCTCGGCGAAGGCAAGATCAAGCTAAGCTGGACGGGCTCCGCTGATGCCGCCTGGTACTGGGTGAAGTGGTCAGACCGGCCGATCACGGCGGAGCACGTTGCCGCCAACGCCTACTGCAACTGGTGGGACGGGGATTCCCTGGTCAACAGCCTGAGCGGCGCCGGCCCCAAAGAGCTAATCATAGCAGACCTGCCGCTGCCGGAGCATGGCATTCTTTACTTTGCCGCCAAAGCTGTGGACGAA
>CAZAQM010000138.1:0-5430 GCA_964487385.1 uncultured Dethiobacter sp. | reverse complement strand
GGGCGAAAAATTGTAAGTCAAATGGCTGCTGATTTCAGCGAGCATTTTGCAAATGGAGTTTATGCAGAAGAATCATGTTCAGGTATGTTTAAGCATGATCAGGCCCGAGATCATTTTAGGATAAAAATAGGTGGTCTTTTGCGGCATGCGGATTCCCTTTGCGGCCAAAGCGATGATCTTTTCCACCGAAGGCCTGTTCAAATAAAATACGCAGCACCCCTTGCCATCGTCGACATGCATTTTGGCCTCCCACTCATCCTTTAGGTAGACGAGATCCGCCCGATCCTTTTCAGCTTCGCCCAGGCCAAAAAATGCCTCCAGGATTAGTTTCTGAAGAACGAAGGTGTCCAAAAGGGGGAAAGAAAATTGTTCCGGATTTTTCAGTTTGAGACCATACAGTTTTTCTTCCGTATAGAGCCCGAGGAAAATATCATCTCCTTCTGCAGATGCTGAAAAGCTTTCCAGCACGGTTTGGAGATGTTCCTTATCCCTTGGATCTTCCAGTTCGTGAAGAGTAAAATTTGTTTCCAGATGGGAAAAGAGTTCTTTTGTGTCTATCCCGCTTTGTGCCACCAGGCGGTGGGTGGGGAAGGAGAGCAGGCCTTTGTCATAAATATTTACCAGGACCATGAGAACGTGGCCATATTTTTGAGGATCCCCCGATTCTTTGTTCTTTTGCCGGTAAAACTCAAGGGCTGTTTCATAACGGTGATGGCCGTCGGCAATAAAGATCTTCTTGTCTCTGAAAAAATCCTGAGCTGTCGCAATCGTTGCCGGATCGGTGATGAGCCGGATGCGGTGGATTTGCCCTTCATCATCGGAGAAATCTATGATCGGTTTTTTATTTTCCTGTTTTTCGGCCAGATCTGCCAGGAACCCTTTTGGGTCGCTGTAGAGGCCGAAGACCGGGCTAAAGTTTGCCTGGCAATGGTTCATCAGCTCCAGTCTGTCTGCCTTTGGTTTATTCATCGTTATTTCATGGGGGATGATCTTTCCTTCTTCATAGGAGGAGAGCTCCACGCCGCAGAAAAGCCCTAGACGCCGATATTTTCTCCCCCCTGAGGAAAAATGCTGCTCATAAAGATAGAGCGCCGGTGTTTCCTCCCGGTATAAAATACCTTTTGATAACCATTCCTGCAGGGTCTGGGCTGCCCGGGTGTATTTATTATGGGAGCTGTCATCTCCAGGCAGGGATTTGGCATATTCAAGACGTATTATATTAAATAGACTTTTTTCATAATATTCTTCCTGTTGCTCAGGGCTTATGATATCATAAGGCTGGGTAATAATTTGGGAATAGTCCAATCCCGCCTCGGGGGATAACCTTAGCCCATGGATGGGTATGATATTTGTCATTTACAAACCTCCGTACGAAGTGTTTATTTTTTTCCGGCCATTAACAGTCTAAGGAGATTTTATTATAATTGCCGGGAAAAGACAAGCAAGCGCATGACTTTTTAAGGCAAGATCTAGCACCGGGAAGGGGAAGTTTTATGCTCGTCAGTGAAAAAAAGATTGATGTAAGGGTTGCTAATCTTAAAAACATAAAGCCATTTTCATTTCTAAATGAGGAACAGTTAAAAAAGGTTGCCGATTCCCTGGATGAGGAGGTCTATTCAGCCGGCGAGATCTTTATGGAACAGGGCAAACCATCCCGGCACGCGCTTTTTTTGATTATCAGGGGAAGGGTGGAGATATTTGTTACCGATAAGAACGGTAACGAAACGGTGACCAATTTTAGAGGGGCCTCTGAAACGATGGGGGAAAGCGTCTTTCTTTCCAATGAAAATTATCCGGCATCGGCCCGTGCCCTGGAGGAGACCTATTGTTATCTTCTTCCCCGACGCGTTGCCACACAGCTTTATGAGGAAAACAGCGGCTTTGCCGCCTATATTGCCCGCCTGTTGGCTGATCGGATGCGCGTGTTATATCAAAAATTTTATGATGAAGAGGATAATCAGGTAGGCGGAGGCTTTAATAAGCGGCTTGAGGACATTATGGTTACAGATGTGGTTACTTGCGGGCCGGAAGATACAGTTTCGCTAATTGCCACGATCATGGATACCAATAATATCAGTTCTATTGTCGTGGCGGATGATGATGGCAGGCCCCAGGGCATTATCACCGAGGGCGATCTGGTCTCCAGGGTTCTGCGCAGGGAGGATCCCGCCGATATTGTTTCCCTGAAGGCGAAGGACCTGATGACCTCCGGGCTTATTTCCCTGGGGCGCTATGACTTTACCCATGAGGCTTTTCTGCTCATGGTCAAGCATCGCGTCAAGCATATTATCATTTTGGATGAGGAAGAAAAAATCCAGGGAATCGTGGCCATGCGCGATGTGATCAAGTCTAGGAAAACCGGTTCTTTTGCCATTGTAAACGATATCGAAGCGGTAAAATCTTTGGATGCCCTGGTAAAACTGCGCACGGAAGTAGACCAGGTTTTGCAGGCCCTGCTGGTGGAAAGGGCCAATGTAAGGGAGATTACCTCCTTGATCACGGAGTTTTACGATCGTATAACCCGGAAAGTGATTGAAATGGCGGAGAAGGAAATGATCGCTGAGGGCTATGGCCCTCCTCCCCTGGAGTACTGCTGGATTACCATGGGGAGCAGCGGCCGCAAGGAGCAGTTTGCGCGCACGGATCAAGATAACGGAATTATCTTTGCGGATACCGATGCCGAAAGGGAAGAGGAGGCTAAGAAATATTTTTTAATACTTGGTGATAAGGTGGTTAACGGCTTGGAAAGGTATGGCTTTGAACTTTGCAAAGGCAAAGTAATGGCCAATAATCCTGCCTGGTGTCACTCCCTGCGGGGTTGGAGCGAAAATGTGGAACAATGGGCCGTCCATTCCATAGAAGTGCGCATGATGACCATCTTTTTGGATTTTCGCTCTGTCTATGGCGCATCTTGGCTTTATGATCTATTGCGCAGTTTTGTCTATAAAAAAGTAACGGAATATTCCATGTTTCTTTACCATCTCGTCAAGGATAATCTGGAAAAACAAGTACCCCTGACTTTTTTTCGCCAGGTTCAGACGGTACATAGCGGCAAACACCGCAATCAAATTAATCTGAAAACTTCTGCCTGTGTGCATATTGTTGACTGCACCCGTGTTTTCGCCCTTCAAGAGGGGCTCACGGTGACTAATACCTTTGAACGTTTGGATGAACTCAAAAAAAGAAGGGTGTTAAGAGAGAAGGATGCCGAACAGGTCAAGTTTGCCTACGAAACTTTAATGATGCTGCGCATACGCGATGCCATGACGAAGATGCAAAAAGGGGAGGTTCCCGATAACTACATTACTCCCAGACAACTAAGCGATCATGAATATTCTTTGTTGCGCGAATCACTTATAATAGTCAGCCGTTTTCAAAGGATTACAGAAGGTTTTTTTAGAATTGCTCCCTGATTAAGGTTTTCAGCGAATTGCCGGGTTCCTTACCATAGTGGGGTCAAGATATCCTGCCAGATGTTTCAGGCTGACAATACCCTTTTCCTTGAGGATTTCCTGCAATTTGAGGAAAATTTGCGCCGTGGTGAAGGAATCGCCCAGGGCTGTATGCCTGTCTTTTGCTTCTATGCCAAAGTAGAGCGCCAAGTTGTCAAGCGAGCATTTCCCCAGTTGCGGAAGCAGGCTGGCGGCCAGGAGGCATGTATCGATAACGGGATTGATAATGCGCTGGGTGGTGGCCCGGCAGAGCTCCATATTGAGAAAGGTCAGGTCAAAGGCTGCGTGGTGGGCAACAAGAATTTTGTTATCTATAAAGTCCAAAAAATCCGGAAGAACGTTGAGGCAGATTGGCTTATCTGAAATCAGTGTGTTGCTAATACCCGTTAATTCGCTAATGGCATCAGGGATATTTTGCAGGGGGTTGATTAGTTCATCGAAGTATTTTTTCTCATTTATGTATCCATCTTCTATAACGATCCCCCCGATGGAGATAACCCGATCCCCTTTAAAGGGCTGCAGGCCGGTAGTTTCCGTATCGAAGACGACAAAGGACGACTCATGGATATTTTGTTTCCAATCGATCTGTTGGCGTACCTGTTCAATTTTAGTGGTGATTCCCTGCACAATGTTATCATATTGCCCAAGGCCCGGTTTTTTCTTTTCAGCAAAATATTTATTTTTTGCAACCCCCGGCAAGACTTTTCCCATTACGCTGGCAAGGCGGTAGGAAATAGGGCAGGAAAAGTTGGCATTTCTATTGAGATCGTGGCAATGTGTTTTATAATAATAGGAAGTAAGTTCCACAGGGGTCACCTCCCTACTAAAGAAATGTGAAAATAATTAGTATAAAGGTTCCTCACATTCGTATTTTACCGAAATATTGAAAGAAATGCAAGGGGTATCCTATTAAAAATAGTATAATAATTTAGATACAAAGAATCGTCTCTTTTATTATATATTGGAGCTAGCCGATGAAAAAGATTTTTAAGGGAAAAAAAAGGGCTAACAGCCTGGATGGAAAGACCTGGATCAGGTACAGCATCAGCGTCTGGAACGATCTGCAAAAAAGTTCCCGGGAAAGGGCTCTGCGCCATCCTGCTCTTTTTCCCGCAAGGTTGGCGGAAAGAATTGTTGAAACTTTTTCCCGCAAGGATGAACTGATTCTCGATCCTTTTATGGGCAGCGGCAGCACCCTTATCGGGGCCGGACGGTTGGGAAGGAGGGCCATCGGCTTGGAAATATCCGGGGAATACCTGGATATTTTCCGCAAGCGTCTTGAGGAAGAAGTCATAACAAGGTCCCATATCCAGGCATTTCAGGATGATGCCCGCCGGCTAGGAAAATATGTTGCCCCCGGAACCCTGGATCTCTGTCTGACATCCCCCCCGTACTGGAATATTTTAAAAGAAAAGCGCACTGCAGACCATAAACCCACCAGATATTATGGGGACAGCAGCAGCGATCTGGGCAATATAGCCGATTACCCGCTTTTCCTTGAAACAGTTAAGGAGATTTTTTTGCAGGTGTTTCAATCCCTGAAAGATGGCGGTTATTGCATTGTCATTCTCATGGACGTGCGTAAGAAGGATAAGTTTTACCCGCTGCACATGGATCTTGCGGCGGAGATGGTTTCTCTTGGCTTTCTTTTAGATGATATTATCATCTGGGATCGCAGGGCAGAATACAACCGGCTTCGCCCCCTGGGCTACCCCTATGTTTTTCGCATAAATAAAGTGCACGAGTACATTCTCATATTTCGCAAACCAGTCACGGGGAAGGGATGATCAACTTGGGCAGGCAGAAAATAGATTATGATTTTACGAGTATGAGGGGGCTTTTTGAGAGGCCCCGGGAATTAAATGATTTTGCCCGGGGGAGGGCGGAAAATGTTGCCGGCCTGCTGAAGGACAGGGAAAATTATCATTGTCCTGCCGGCTGCAACAATTGTTGTTACGGCTCCATTCTTATGTCTTAC
>CAZAQM010000137.1:0-5518 GCA_964487385.1 uncultured Dethiobacter sp. | reverse complement strand
TAATGGTTGATTTGCGCCCGGCCCTTAGGGATAGGTGCGTAAATAATAGCTCTGAACCTTCCTTGTCAAAAGATTGAAGCCGGCTGCCCGGGCTGCCGTGACCAGTTCCCGGGGCCTCATTCCCTGGACGCGGATATCGGCAGCCATGCCCTGCAGATGCAGGCTGGTCGGGCTGCCGCCCACCCTCCTGTTGTGTTCAGGATTGCGGTAGCCGGAGTTAATGATCACCGACCGCCCCAAGGCACTGCGCAGCGACTGCAGTTTCTCCAGCAGCTCGCTGTGCAGGACCACTTGGTGGGAACCGTCTCTGCATTCAAATTCCTGCATTAAAAAGTTGGGGGAGACACGGATATTGTTCATTGCCGTTATCCTTTCAGATTTTTATCGGTTATTAAAACTTGTTTGAAAAGACCCTAATAAATACAGAAGGTGCTTAGCTTCCGTTCCAGGATCATGCCTGCTCCAAACTAAAGCAGCTATAACCTTGCTGACTTCCTTGAGGCTGACCGTTAAGGCCTCCAGCTTCTCTTCGATGCGAACCAGCAGGTAAATGCTGACCACGATGGGGAAGCCCAGATTGGCGATTAAGGGGATTAGCTCATCCATAGAAGTTTCTCCTTTCTTTTGTTTCCCGGTCGGCAGCCGGGTTTCTGGCGATAAAGCCGCTTTGCCGCCTGATTGTTTATCCGTTGTTCGTCATCGTTGTTTCTGCCGGAAATCACACAAAGATAAGAAAAGGGGAGCCGGGCCCCGTTTTGGAGCCTTCTCCCCTTGCATTGCCTTCGAACGGTCTGCCGCGGCAGCAACCCGGAATCAACACCCCGGGTGGGGCCGCTCCGCCCCGGTCTGCTTTATTTCCAGCCGCTTAATATGGGAGACCCCATTTCACGGTTCACTTTATTTTCTTCCGCTTAACCTGGGAAGTAAGCTGTTTGGCTGCTTTTAGTTGCCATCATCCACCAGCGTGATGTTTTTAACCCGGCTGATGGATTCCAGTTCATCATCACACAGCTCGCCCAGCTTGTCAGCGAAATTGTAAAGATTTTCGTCGCTGACGGCGGGCTTGACCCTTGACCAGCTGCGGGTTTTGTAAATGGGGTTGCCATTTTGCGGGTTCACTCCCACCTCGACCCTCAGCTGCAGCTTGTCACCTGCTGGTATAGCCACAATTGCCATTTTTGTCCCTCCTTTCCCTGATAATAACTTCTTGCACCAGTCTATCAGGGGCTGTGGGAGCCGGTAAAGTTTGCCCGGCGGCTGCCGGGGGCGGGATTAGCGGGGTTTGCAGGGTGTGGGTCAGGGGAAATGCTTTGCTCCGGAGGCGCCGGGGGAATAAAAGAGAAAGCCCCGCGGCGCGGGAGCAGTTAAGCAGGAAAAAGCAAAATAAAAAAATGATCGACTCTGGTACCGACAGTTGTTAAAGCTACAAACGCCGGGAAATAAAAACCATTACTTGGTCTGCATCATCCAATGCCTGTCTCATATCGCTTTCGATCAGCTCCAGTTCCAGGGGATACCGTGCTTGCACACCGTAAGATGAAAGGCGCGCGCAGGCATTTTCTATTTCATCGAAAATTTTATCAATTTGCCCGCAAATTCTCCGGAGCAAGCGCAGATCATGTGTTTTGGGCGGTTCAATATCCCTGCTGATGAGAAAGCCTTTTAGCACCTTTTCGGCAGCTTGTTGGCAATGGTAGCATATAATTTCCAGTTTCAGGGGGTGCAGTCCCAACAAGTGTTTTGCTGCTGCCAAATCATCCTTGGCAAAATCATGCCATGCTTTGGCTATGGCCTTCTTGTCCATAGAGCCTTACCCCTTCCCTGGCAATTGTTCTTTCAATTGTCGGCAATTGTTTTTTCCGGTTAAAGGCGCTTTCTTTCCCGACGATTATATCCACCGCCCGGATATCCCTGCGGCTTATGGCACTGCTGATTTTGTGCATAGCCTCAATGGGCCGCATGCTGCCGTCGGGAATGACCACATAAATATCAAAGTCACTGTCCTTGTGGGCTGTTCCGCAAGCATGTGAGCCGAACAAGTATATTTCCTGCACTTTCAATGTATCCAAAATAACCCGTTTAATGCTTTCCAGCTCTCTAACCGCTGCCTTATCCATAAATAGGCCTCCTTTGCCAGCTCATCCTTTGAAAGTTCCTGTTTGCCATTTTATTATACCACATAATCTGGAAAATAAAGCAAAAGATGTTTGCATTTTCATCGTAATTTTAACGACGCCTTTTTCAGCCAGTCCGGCAACTGCTTTTCTTCTGCCCCGATTTCCCGCAGGAGCCTGGCAAAGAGCAGCTTGGATTCCTTTTCGATGGCCACCTCGGGGCAGGGTTTGGGCTGGCCGAAACGGTCCCTGTATGTCAGCCCCTCCTGCTCCAGCACCTGCCGGGAGGATTTCCCCAATCTGCAGCAGATTTACAAAACCGGTGGTGACCTCCCCCGGGGTTTCCGCCTGGCGCATCTTGATCGGCAGCAGCACCAGGCCCGCATCCAGGGGCAGGGAGATGTTGTGCCTGAGGCCCAGGAGCTTTCCGCAGTGCCTCCGCAGCCCGCCCAGATCCAGGCTGAAGTAGATGGCCAGCCTTTTAACCAGCCAGTTGACGCTGCGGGGATCTCTGACCACCTCGGGAAATGTAAAGACTATAGTTTTGTTTTCTTTATCCCGTAAGCAAAATGCTAGACCCTGCAAACCATGTTAGATATCGCGTTCTGCTGCCATGATTTCCTTTCCTGCCGCACCCGGCAGTGAATCCGGCTCTTTCCTCCCCATTGTTCCAACATTTTTTCAACAGCTTCTGTCTTCTTTACGCCTCTTATTGAGTACAGTATTGACAGTTTACTCAACAGCTCGTTTAGTTCTTCGGCCTTTAAACAGTTTATTGCAGCCATACACCCGTTTTCTTTTGCACGCTTAACCAATGCAGAAGGGTTATAGGAAATAAGGTTCTTTTCCGGTGAAGCAGCTTCTTCCAGTATGCTGCTGATGATAGACAGATGTTTATTGACTGTAACAGGACTTAATGCAAACAGCTTGTTGTCCTTATATACAATTACTCATTGAAACAAACTCACTTTGTTTTAGTTGACCACTGCGCATTTAATGCGTATAATATAAGCAAGAGGTGGGGGAATTGAAAAAGCGAGACTTAGTAAAGAAACTTGAAAACAATGGTTGGTGGTTAGAAAGACACGGCAGTAAACACGATATATACACCAACGGAACAAAAAACGAACCAATCCCTCGCAGCAAAGAAATCGACGAAATATTGGCAAAGGCAATCATTAGGAGGCAAGGGCTTAAATAGCTCCCGCCGGATAAAATAAAATTAATGGAGGTATTACCAATGAAAAAGGTATATCCAGTTATATTAACCCCCACCAAAACCGGCCACGTTGTTTATGTTCCTGATCTTGATATTAATACCCAAGGCACAGATATTGCTGATGCAATTGAAATGGCACGGGACGCAATTGGCCTGTGGGGAATAGCCGAAAAGGATGCCGGAAGGAGCATACCCGAACCTTCTCTGCAAATTTCTAAGCATAAACCGGGCGAGATTGTTACTTTAGTCGATATAGATTTTGAGGCTTACCGCAAGGCACACGATATGCGCACTGTGCGTAAAAATCTTACAATCCCTAGTTGGCTAAACACCAGGGCAGAAAAAGCTAATATAAATTTCTCCCAGGTGCTCCAAGAAGGATTAAAAACTCGATTAGGTATTAAACAGCCTTAGCCAGCTGCTTCAAAATACCATAGAGGAAATGGCTCGTTTTTTTGACAATGTAGATACCACTGAGCTATATTTGGAAGAGGTAGATTTTGTATTTGCTAGAGCAAAAGACATCCGTCCAGCTCGGAAAGTCTTGAGGTAGGATCTTGGCTACTGTCTAGATCTATATCTAGATATAGATAGTTTGGAACGGATCTATAGTGAGTACGAGTATGCACCATAAGGGATGCTGGTTTCATCGCACCTTGTAAGTTTAGGATAATAACAGTAAAACTCTTTCTGCCTCGCTGGACGCTATCTCTGTAAATTATTCCTTCGCTTTCTAAAATAGCTAAAACTTTTTTCAGACTCCTAATTAGCATTGCTAACTTTTTCGCAAGTCTGCTTTGTGTCGTCAACATTTTTCCTCCAATTTTTGTAGGTGGGAAGTTAAGTCGGCTTCCCTTTCATGCAAATGACTTCTTTTCCTTTTTTCTCTTGGCTTTGCCGGTATAATTGGCCGGTATTTTATTTCCATCCCGGTTACGATTTTAATTCTCATGCGCATTGCGTTATAATAATGGCTATAATCTTTCTGCAGTCCCCGGCTTGCGCTGTTGACGCATTTCTGCACTTCTTTTTCGCTCATTTGAGGGATGTTTTTTGTGTTCCAGGATAGCAATATTTGCAAAGTTTCCGGTACCGAAAAGCCAGAAATTAAATGCGCCACAGCCAAGGAAAAGCAAGCGTTGTTTCTGTACCCCTGCCATGAGCTGTTTTATCCCCGGGTGTGCCAGCAGCCCACGGCTGAGGGCATATATTTGCCCCTTCTGCCCTTGTCCCGGCATATCCTCCGGCCTAAATTGTCTCGCCATGCGCGAAAAACTGACAGTTTGTATTTTTTCCTGCCACTGTAAATAACGTTTGTTGATGTCGGCATCCTCCAGAAACGTTCGGACCCAACTGCCTGGGTATCTGCTCTCAATTCCGAGGCCAGGTTGCCTTGCAAAGCTGTAAAAAGGCGCACAGCCTTTGGTGTTGCCCGAACTTTTCGCGAAAACCACCACCAAGCGTGGATGCCGCCGCTTGGTGTGCGTACCAGCATTGATGCCGGGGGAAGTCCTGCGTCGGCAATTTTCACTACCAGTTCATGCTTGTCTATTTCTTCTTTTTCATTTTTTCCAATATCAAAGTCAAGAACGAGCGCATTTATCCATCTCAAATTTTTTGCTGTTCTACCTGCTTTTGTCGAAAAAAGGGCGCTGGCTGTGACATATTGTTCATCTGCCATGCCCTGCAACCCCTCAAGCGTGAATGCTATCTTTTGCGCCATTTTACCGGCATTTATGGAACCAGTATAAGCGAATCCCACATTGTTTTTCTCGATATGCCTTCCAAGTTTTGGCAAAGTGTTGCCAAAGATGCTCAAGAAATTTTTATCCACGTCAAGTGAAAACCCTTGACAGTTACCCATTTTTCGTGATAAAATAGTATTGTTCATTGAAAGTATTTACCCCGGCTGGCAGCAACCAGAACCGGGGTAATTTTTTCCCTGTCGATACTCATGGTGATATCCGGTTTTTCATATTACTTCTTCATACGATCACATCCTATTTATGGTAAATTATTAACAGTAACTGTCACAGCCGGTGTGTATTTTGTTACCGTTCCTACTGTTGAAAATGCTCTGACATGGAGTGGAACATTAATGTCACTTTCCGGAATTCCGGTAACGGTACATGCAATGATATACGTTCCTCCCAGGCTTTCCGCCGTAACCGTTGAACCTGCCGCC
>CAZAQM010000136.1:0-5530 GCA_964487385.1 uncultured Dethiobacter sp. | reverse complement strand
CTCTTATTTTGCCCCACGGCTTTGAATTATAGCATGGTTTAAAATAAAATACAAGGTACCTAAATAAATAATTTAAAATGCGACAAAAAACGGATTCGGCAGCAATATCCCCGGATTTTGCTTACCCTAGGTGTTCAAAAAGGAAGGGATTGAGCACTTTGATATAGGTGCCTTTCATTCCCAGCGAACGGGATTCCAGAACGCCGGCGCTTTCCAGTTTGCGCAGAGCGTTGACGATAACCGAGCGCGTAATCCCTATTTCGTCAGCAATCTTGCTGGCCACCAAAAAACCCTCGTCGCTGTTGATCGACTTAAACATCTGTTCGACCGCTTCCATTTCAGAATAGGAAAGGGTACCCACGGCCAATTTGACGACGGCCCTGTAGCGCGCCTCCTCCTCCAACCTGTCCGTCTCCTCACGTAAAAATTCCATTCCCACAACGGCTGCCCCTCTTTCGGCGAGGATCAGATCATCCTCGATAAAAACATCATCATAGCGGGCCAGCAGCAAAGTGCCCATGCGTCTGCCCCCACCAATAATGGGGATGATGGTAACATATTTCTCGGGCAGACTGCAGGCCACATCTTCCACGTAAACACAGACCGGTTTTTTGTGTTTTAAGTTATACCTGAGCTCATCGCTTTTTAAAAGAAACCCATTATATCTTTCTGGAAAGCGCCCTTTGTTGACCACTGATTCAATCAAAACGTCACATTCAAATTGTTCGGTCAGCTTGTAGCCCAAAATATTGCCGAGCAGATCTATGATATAGACGTGTGATTGAATCACCTCAGAAAGCACCTGGGAGATCTCATAAAAATCAATATATCTCCCCGAACTCTTCTGAAGTATACCGTTAATTAAGCGAGTCTTTTCCAGCAAGGGTGAAACAAACATTTTATCGCCTTCTTTCTTCATCTAGTGGGATATCAGCCTGTATCCGGGCGGGAAAAGCAATTAACAGGTATAAATCACTGATTAAATAATACTACTTTTTTCTCAGAAAGTCACCTATATTTAAAAAGTTCTTCCCACTTATATAGATAGATCTGCATGCCCCCAGTTATTTACGAACCTTCAGTTTCTTTATGGCGCCTTCCAGGCCTTCAATAGTCAGCTCAAACATGGGGAAAAGTTCCTTGATGAGATCAATGGTATAGGAACCAAAGGTGCGATCCCAGTAGGCCGTGGGAATAGGATTCAGCCAAACGGAATGAGGAAAACGATCCGCAATGCGCTTCAGCCAGGTAATACCGGGCTCGGAATTAGAGTAATACCAGTCTATTGCTCCGTCGACCATGAGCAGCTCGCTGGGAGCCATGCTGGCATCTCCCAAAAAGATGACCTTGTATTCGGGCCCCAGCAGATGCAGGAAGTCCTCCGTCCTGACCGAGTTTCTCACCTGGCAGGATGGATCAAGATAGATATGCTGATATACACAGTTATGGAAAAAGAAAAACCGCAGGTCCTTGAAATGGCTCGAACTGTTAATGGCCGTAAACAGCTGACTGCAGATGCGCAGGTAAGGCATCATGGAGCCGCCCGAATCCATAACCAGGGCGACCTTGACCATATTTTTGCGCCCTCTGGACCAGACAAGCTGGAGCATACCGCCCTTTTCCCCGGTCTCCTTAATCGTTTCATCGATATCGAGCTCTTCTTTCGGGCCTTCCACCTTGCTGCTGAGCTGCCTCAGCTTGCGCAGGGCCACCTCAAACTGCCTGACGCCAATGGTCTCATCCGTGCGAAAACCCCGAAAATTGCGTTCGGCTGCCACCTTGACAGCTGACTTATTGACCGATTGGCCCCCCAAGCGTACTCCTGCAGGGTTATAACCAGAATGGCCGAAACGGGAGGTCCCGCCCGTACCGATCCAATTACCCCCGCCGTGGTGTTCCCCTTTTTGGTCCCGAAGCCTTTCTTCCAATTGGCGTCGCAGCTCATCCAGATCCCAGTTCTGGAATTGCTTGCGCTCCTCGGAAGAAATATGCAAAGGGGGAAGAGCCTTTTCCAGCCATTTGAGCACTTTCTCAGTTAGCTCCACAGGTGTTTCCACACCGGTAAAATAATTGGCAAAGGCCAGATCATAGCGGTCAAAATGTGTTTCGCTCTTTACCAAAACCGTTCTGGCAAGATGATAAAAGCCCATCAAACTGGAGGCGGCCAGGCCCTTGCCCAAAGCATCCATGAGGGTCATCCATTCTGTAATGGATACCGGTACCCCATAATTTCTTAGCAGGTAAAAAAAATCAATAAACATAGCACCCCTCCTTCAGCCTACCAATTGCGCAGGATTCCTGCCCCGGGGCCCTTTTTCTGTACCCCTTGGCTATGCAGCCGCTGAAGGACGGCGTTGAAATCATTGTCCTTTTTAATAAGAACCCCAAGGAAGGGAAGCTCCTTGGAAATTTTCGCCGGACTGATACCACCGATCGTCAGGGCTTGAACCCAATCCAAAAGCTCGCTGGTGCTGGGCTTTTTCTGCAATCCGCTAATGCTGCGGATCCAGTAAAAAGCCTTCATGGCCTCATCCAGAAGCTGTTGTTCCAGATCGGGGTGGTGAACATGAACGATCTCTTTCATCATCTCGGCATCGGGAAAGGAAATATAGTGGAAAACACAGCGGCGAAGAAAAGCGTCGGGAAGCTCCTTTTCGGCATTGCTGGTAATGATTACCGCCGGGCGCTGGCGGGCATTGATAGTTTCCCCCGTTTCAGGAATATCAAAGCTCATCACATCCAGCTCCCAGAGCAGGTCGTTGGGAAATTCAATGTCTGCTTTATCGATCTCATCGATCAGCAAAACCACCTTTTTTTCCGAAAGAAAAGCATCCCCCATTTTCCCCAGCCTAATGTAGTGCCGGATATCGGAAACATCGTGATCGCCAAACTGGCTGTCATAAAGCCGCTGGACGGTATCGTATATGTAGAGACCGTCTTTGGCCTTCGTGGTAGACTTGATATTCCAGATAAAAAGATCCATCCCCATCCCTTCGGCAATACTGCGGGCCAACATCGTTTTCCCCGTCCCCGGCTCCCCTTTGATGAGCAGGGGCCTCCCTAGCGCAATAGAAACATTTACGCTATTCTGCAAATCCTCCGAGGCAATATAATCGCTCGTCCCTGTAAAAGTAGCATGTGCTCCTTGCAAATTAAAAGCCCTCCTACAATTTTTTCTTTATTATTTCTTTTTATAAGATAAGAAACAATTATTCCCCAAGTATTATATCATAAAAATATTATTTTGTTCAAACCCCGGCACGAAAGATGCATAAGGTCCCCCAATTGGATAAATTTTCTGGTATAATTGGAGATAAGGAAATGCGGGGTGAATATTGCCATGCTAAAAGCTCCTTTAAAAAACATGCGGTCCTTTTTTTTCCTTCTTTGTTTCGCCATATTTTTTGCCGGGAATTGCCCGCCGGCAGAAGCTGTTGAATCGATACTTCATCTTAGTCCCGAATATAATGCCATTGCAGGTTCTACAGTTACCATCAGCGTTTACGTCGAAAACCCCCGGCAACTCTATGGATGCAGTTTTGTGCTGCGCTACGACGAGGATATTATCCGCGCCAAAAGAATAATCAGGGGCGAGCTGCTGTATGCAAACGGCAATACGCTTGATTATGATTTAGGAAATGCCGATAGGGGCAGTATTTTTGTCGATTGGCTCAACGAATACCATGATCCTGTACCCTATGGGGGAGCGCTCCTGCACATAGAATTTACTGTACTGAATGAAGGCAGCACTTCTCTCATCATGGAAAATCCATATTTGCGCGAGAGAAATGGAAGCGGGTACACCCCTTATACCATTAGCAGCACTATCAGTACTTGGAGCCTGGGCAGCGCCTCACCGCAAATTGTTACCGGGGCTTATTTAAGAGAAGCCACCCGCAGCTATTGGTACTCCACCTCCTTGTCGGCTAGCGGGGGCCGGGGACCTTACAGCTGGTCACGGATAAGCGGCAGCCTGCCGCCGGGGCTAAATCTCAGCAGCAACGGAGTTATAGATGGAACCCCCACATCAACCGGAAATTATACTTTTACCGTTCGCGTTACAGATGAAGATGGCCGAAGCACCAGCAGGACCTTTTACCTGGATGTATATGACATTGGCGAGACCTTCCTGACCATCACCAGCAATACCACTCTCAGCAGGGGACGCAAAGGATCCGCCTACTCTGTGACCCTGTCGGCCAGTGGAGGCCGGAAGCCTTATAGATGGTCGCGGATAAGCGGCAGTCTGCCGCCAGGCTTGAGGCTGAGCAGCGATGGAGTTATCTCCGGAACCCCTGCCTCAACCGGAAATTATATGTTCACCATTCGCGTTACCGATGATAATTATGCCCGGCGGGATCAACAATTTTGGCTGACCATTACCGATAAGGATTATACCTCCGATGAAAATCATTTCATGGTACTCAATATTCAGCGCGGCACGATGGGCCTGAATCTTTCGCCGGAGGAGATGCCCTATACCATGATCGTAAACAGGGACGTAAATTGGGTTAATCTTGCTATGGCACTTTCTAACCCATCGGATCGGCTGCGCATCAACGGAACTGCTTCCTACGACGGGATAGAGCGGACTGTGCCCCTCAGCAAGGGCAACAATCTGATAACCATAGGCATCTCTGCGGCTGGAGACAGCTATCGCAACTACACCCTGACGATCTATCGCTTGCCATAAAGCTGCTGTAAAAATCCCGCCTGGGAGATCTGCCTATAGTCGCTACTCGAAATACCTTTTCACCTTTTTTAACGCAGCAAATATCTCCCAGTGTCAAAAACAGGAAGGGAAACTAGAATAATCATGCTAAATCCAAAGAATTTTAACCGGGAAAAACCTTGTGCCGCGAAACAAAGTGCAAGCGGTCTTCCCTTTTTTCTTCTTTCATTATTTTTATTTGTTGCCGCCTTGCTTTCCCTTTTCCCAGCGCCGGCCACTGCACAGGAAGTAATCCACTTTTCCGATGCCCGGCTCGAAGCGGCGGTGCGCAGGGCGCTGGACCGGCCTGCAGGCATTCTCACGAGCGCTGATCTTTCCCTCCTGCATACCCTCGATGCCTCACGGCAAAGTATTACCGATCTCTCCGGGCTTGAGCACGCCACCAACCTGCAAAACCTCAACCTTTATGAGAATAGCATTGAGGATCTGACTCCCCTCAAGGGGCTTAACCGCCTGCAAAATTTAAACCTATCCGGCAACCATATCGCCCTGATCGGCTCGCTGCAGGGCCTGACAGCACTGGAAGAGCTAGGCCTTAGCCACAACAAAATAGGGGATATTGATGCCCTGAAAAATCTGACGCGGCTGAAGGCACTCCATCTCGAAGGCAACCAAATCAGCACCCTTACCCTCCTGGAATCGCTGCGCAGCCTGCAAAGCCTTTCCCTCAGCGGCAAAATAGCGGATAAAAACACGAAATCCCTTTCACAGCTCACAAAACTGCAACACCTGAGGCTTACCGGCGGGCAGATCAGCGATAGTACCTTTCTCACAAATTTAAAACAGCTGCAGACCCTT
>CAZAQM010000135.1:0-5549 GCA_964487385.1 uncultured Dethiobacter sp. | reverse complement strand
CATTCCCCTGCAAATAAAAATGGCAGAAAACAAAGTTCCTGCCATTTAAGCAAGCAATTCAAGCAAGTTTTCCTGGCGGGGAAACACCCCCGACCCCGGGATTTCAAAAAGAAGTTCCGGGGCTGCGGTTAGGCTGCCAAGGTGCCGATGGTCGTCATTAAAAAGACCATCACCAACAAAGCGACGGATTCAATGACGCCCAGAACCAAAACATAGTTGGTAAACCCTTTGCCCGTTTCTGCATAAGCATCAGCCGCACCGGCGCCGATTACGCCCTGAAACCAGGCGGAAGTACCGATGGCCATACCGCCGAAAACACCGATGCCGAGTACTGCGCCCGTGCTGAGGGCCTGCAGCGAAGCCACGATGGTATTCATCAAAATTAACCCATAAAAAGTCTGGGAAAGGGGGAAACCTGTGAAAGCCAACAACATAAAGTTTGCCGGTTTATTTTGCATATAAGCCCTTTTCCACGCTCCGACGACTGATTGCCCGGCTGCACCGACACCCAGCCCGGTACCTAAGGCAGAAAGGCCAAGCGCCCCGCCAATTCCCATAAGTCCAAGAATTCCGTTCTCGATCATATTATTACGCTCCTTTTCGTTGTTATGTTTTCGTTCAACTGATGTTTCCCGATAAACCGCTGGAGGGACTCACTTTTCGTGCCTGCGCAGGTAGATCCACTGAGTGGGTAATTTCCCTGCGCACGTTGAAGGGGGAGTAATCGTGGCCGGACCACTGCATACCGAGACGGCCGGAGAACTCCAACGTTTTCAGACGAATCCCGTGAACCAGCACTCCAAGGAAACAAAGCACGAAATTAAAAGCATGCCCCACGAGTAGGATCAGCACTCCGAAAATAAAGGTTTTCCCTGTTAAAAGGCCGCCGGCCATATTGTTAAAAGCGTTGGCAATTTCGTATCCGGCCAGCCCTACGGCGAACAGCCTTACATAGGAAATAATATCGCCAAAAGCCCCGAGAACACCGAGGGCAGTGCCGGGAATCTCGGCCAAGCCGGCCAGAAGCCCTTTAACAAAGCGGGTCCCCTGAAATCCGAAGAGGATCACCAAGGCAAAACCGATAAAAATTAAATTTATGCAGACGCTGGTGATAAGACCTCCAGCGCCAAGGACCTGATCGAGGTTAAAGTTCGTGACCATATCCAAAACCAGGTAAAAGAGGCCGAAATTTATGCACATCCAGCCAACCTCGCCCACAGCCTGCAGGGAACGCCGGGCCAGAGCCTGTAAAAAATTCCAAACCTGGGCGATAGTCAGATGGACAAGGCCAATAATGAAACTAAAGAGCATAACGACATCATAACTGTTCAATTGCTTGTATAATTCCCCGGAAGGGGTATGAATGCTGAAACCTTCCGTCAACTGAGGAATTATCAGCCTTTCCAGGAAAGTACCTTCGATAAGCTTGGCGCTGGCGAACCAGGAGCCATTTATGGTCCCCCAAATTACTGTTGCCAGGCCAAGGATGGTAAAGGTCCAGGCGGCCAAAGGAGGTTTCCTTTTTTTGGACCTGCTGTAAAATACCAGCCCCAAACCTCCCAGGAAAATGATGGTGCCATAGGCGGCATCCCCAATGATCATGGCAAAGAATAAGGTGAAAAAAGAAAGAAAAACCAAGCTGATATCCAATTCCTTATAACCGGGCACAATCCCCAAAAACTGAAAAACAGGTTCAATTATTTGCACCCACCTGGGATTGCGAACCAGGGTGGGGATGGAATCCACCTCTTCCGGATCAGGATCTGTTACGGCGATAGCCACCGCATTTTGGCCGGCCCAATTTTGCACAGCATCCGCTTCATCCTCCGGAACAAAGCCAATGATGGCAGTGAGGTTATCCTCGTCCATGGCATTGGCATTGGCAACCCAATACTTCAGATTCGCTTCCAGGGTTTTCAGGTGGGCCTTCAGCATGGGCCTGAGCCCATAATGCCTCTCGGCCTTTTTATTAATTTCCTCCGCCCTTGCCAACAGTTGTTCCTTTTCCGCCTTCATGGCGCTAAGGCTTTGTGAAGGGATTATAAATTCCTCAAAATCTTCCAGGGTTACGGCTTCACTGACAATATGGGCAAAGACGAGGCCTTTTTTATCCTGCCTTAAAATCACTGTGTCACTCTCGATATCATCCATCTTTTCGATTTTATCGCGGGTAACGGTATAGATTTTAATAAAGCGGCCTTTGCCCGCCAGAAATTTAAAGTCCGCCGGTTCAAAGTCCCCCCAGTCTTGCAATTCGGCAATTTTTTTCTCCAGGGCAGCCAATCGTTCCCTGGCAGCCAGAAGGTCCTCCCGGAGCTGCATTACATCCTCCACCGCCTCGGCGGGGCTTAGGGATGGCGGGGGCAGTTCCTCCTTGGTTTTGAATTCTGCCAAAAAAGTATAGGCCGTTTCCGCCCTGTTCCTTTTAGCTATGGCACCTTCCACTTCCGGGGAAGAAGACTGAAAGTCCTCCAGGTGAACGAGGCCAAGCCCACCCAGCGAATCTAGAGTTGATTCTTTATCTTTGGTCTGCACGACCATAGATATTTTTTTCATCCCTACGATCATCCGCTTTACGCCTCCCTCACCAGTTTATTTTTAGACAGTTTGCCCCGCACAACAGCCGCCGTTTGCTGATCGCCGAGGAAAATATTGATGCGGCGGATGTTTTCCTTTGTTTCAGGTATCTTCACCTTTTCAAAGAGGTTGACCCGTTGTGTGGTCACCCTCAGCTCATCTCCCAACAGCTCCGCCTGTTTTTCCAGGGTGGAAAGCTCCCTGTCCCTGGAGAAGATACCCTGGAGCATTTTGATGCCGGCGTCCACCCATAAGGGGTAAAACATCAGATCATAAGGAGCCTTCTCAAAGGCAATCCCCTGAAAAATGGGAACATCCACGCCGGCAATGTTGGTGATGCCTGTGTTTACCTCTTTAATTCCGACCAACTCGGCAAAGTCTATTTCCTCGCCAAAGACATGAACCCAACTCATCAATTCGGCGTACATGCTTTCCCGTTCCGACTGTCTTTCCTCTATTTGCACCTCCACCTGCCGTATCTCCATCTGCAGGAGCTGCTTTTTCAAAACGAGCGTCGGCAAATAACGTTCAAATCTTTTGAGCTGGTCTTTTTGTTTTTTAATTTCGTTTTTGGTAAATTTTATTTTGGCCATAACCTACACCCTGTTCGTCCAATATTGGTCGATCAGTTCCGTCTTCAGCCCTGTTTCCTCCGGTTCAAAGCAGGTGGCCAGAATTTCCCAGCCCCTGTCCAGAGCGGCTTCCAGGGGAATATTGACGGAAAGGTCCATCATTTCATTTTCAAACATCTCGCCGTAGGCCAGAAGTTTCTCGTCCCAGTCGGACATTTTAAAGCCCATGGATTTTTTCTCCAGGGATTCCTTAAAAGCAGCGTATAATTTGATCATACCATCCATGATGGCACGGTGATCGGGCCGTGTTTTGCCGTTTACCTGCTGCTTGAGCCGGGAAAGTGAGCCGAAGGGCTCGATGCGGCCATTGCGCAGATAAAACTGGCCTTCGGTGATGTAACCGGTATTGTCCGGGACGGGATGGGTTACGTCGTCGCCGGGCATGGTCGTCACGCCGAGGATGGTAATGGAACCGGCCCCCTCAAAGTCAACAGCCTTTTCATAACGGGAGGCCAACTGGGTATAGAGGTCTCCGGGATAGCCCCGGTTGGAAGGAACCTGCTCCATAGTAATGGCGATCTCTTTCATGGCATCGGCAAAGTTGGTCATATCCGTGAGGAGCACCAGCACACGCCGGCCATGGATGGCAAAGTTTTCTGCCACAGCCAGGGCAATATCGGGTACCAGCAGGGATTCCACCACGGGATCGGCAGCGGTATGCACAAAAAAGACTGTCCGGGAAAGCACGCCGCCCTCTTCCAGGGTCTCCTTGAAGTAAAGATAGTCATCATATTTGAGGCCCATGCCCCCGAGAATAATAATATCGACCTCAGCCTGCAGGGCAATCCTGGCCAGGAGTTCGTTATAGGGTTCCCCCGAAACGGAAAAGATGGGCAGCTTTTGTGACTCCACCAACGAGTTAAAAACATCGATCATGGGAATCCCCGTGCGCACCATGTGGCGGGGAATGATCCTTCTGGCGGGGTTGACGGAAGGCCCGCCGATTTCGATCATCGTATCGGCCAGTTCGGGCCCGCCATCCCGGGGGGCTCCCGAACCATTGAAGATCCGCCCCAAAAGGTTATCGGAAAAGGAAACCTTCATGGTTTCGCCCATAAATCTGACTTCATCCCCGGTGGAAACACCTCTCCCGCCGTTAAACACCTGCAAGGCAACTTCATTACGACTAAGGCGGATGACCTCCGCCAAAGACGAACCATATCTGGTTTCCACCACGGCGAGCTCTTTGTTGCGCACCCCCGTCGCCGTCACTGTAATAACGTTGCCGGATATCGATTCTATTTTACTGTATAACTTTTGCAAATTTATACCCTCCCTCCTTGGTCCGCCGGCCTATAAAATACCTTCGGCATCGGCTTCGACACCTGCTTTTTTCTCGGCCAGCAATTGAAAGATGGTCGCTTCCAGTTTATTGAACTCATCGCTCTTCCATTCTTTACCGTTATAGTCGAGGAAGTTCTGGCGCACCCTGTTAAACCAGTTGCGGGCTTCCTCCTTGCCCGTAAAATCCAGCCTGGCCGTAAGGATATCCAGGAGAATATTGTAGACATACTCCTGGCGCTCAGGCTCAACGGCATTATCCACAGGGTCAAAAGAGTTCTGCTGGACATAGACGAAATCCAGTAAATCCGATTTGAGATAAATGATGTAATCTTCCAGTGAGGTTCCCTCTTCGCCAACCACTTTCATCATCTGGCCCACTTCGTCGCCCTTGAAAAGGATGGCACGGCCATATTCCGTTTTCTTCTCGTCGATGACGCCCTTATATTTTGACCACGATTCCAGGGGGTGGATGGCAGGGTATTTACGGGCATCGGCCCGCTGTTGCGAAAGTCCGTGGAAAGCCCCCACGACCTTCAATGTAGCCTGGGTTACCGGTTCCTCAAAGTTGCCGCCGGCAGGCGAAACCGTGCCGCCGATGGTTACGGAACCAAAATCGCCGTTCCTGAGGCGGACGATGCCGGCCCGCTCATAAAAAGCGGCAATCAGCGATTCCAGATAGGCAGGGAATGCTTCCTCCCCGGGGATCTCTTCCAATCGGCCGGACATCTCGCGCATGGCCTGGGCCCAACGGGAGGTCGAGTCTGCCAATAATAGAACGCTGAGGCCCATCTGGCGGTAATATTCGGCGATGGTGACGGCTGTGTAGACGGAGGCTTCCCGGGCCGCTACCGGCATGGAGGAAGTATTGCAGATGATGATCGTTCTTTCCATCAGTGAACGGCCGGTTTTGGGGTCGATCAGTTCCGGGAACTCCTGGATGGTCTCCACCACCTCGCCAGCCCGTTCACCGCAGGCAGCAATGATAACGATATCCACCTCGGCGTTCCTGGAGGTAACCTGCTGCAGAACCGTCTTGCCGGCGCCGAAGGGGCCGGG
>CAZAQM010000134.1:0-5660 GCA_964487385.1 uncultured Dethiobacter sp. | reverse complement strand
CCCCGGAGGCCTCGCTCGATCTGACAACAATACCGCAGCTCACGGGCGTTGACAAGACCATGGAATATTCGCTGGACGGCGGTGTTAGCTGGGCAGATGTTGTAGACGAGGAAGAAGAGGCTATCGCCACCCTTGACTACTCAGGAATTACGGCAGACAAAGGCGTGTGGGTAAGAGTAAAAGAACTAGATGGAGTGCCGGCAGGAGAGGCACAGACAATAACGGTGGAGGCCATTACAGACGCAGATACGGAAGAGTTTTACATTGACCCGGGAGATGATGAGGAATGGTACACAGGCGATGAAAAAATAGTCGGTCTTTCTGCCGGTGCTATGTACGCTGTCCGCATCGGCTCAGGTAACTGGGAAGTTTGCGAGGCAGTTCTCATTGGCGAAAGCATTTTCGGGATCACCGACCTGCGTATCGATTATTTTTCAATGGTTGAAGTGGTGAAGGTGGAACATCCTCGGGCCATCGGGACATTACTTAGTTTAACTGCCGGAGGATAAAATAGTTCCGGATAACAAAATACGCCGCTTGAAAAAGCGGCGTATTTTTAACATTCGTTATAAATAAAAAATTAGTCAGGCAGTGTAATTGCCTCTTGGGGGCATTCATCAACACAAGTTCCACATTCGGTACATTCATCTGCATTGACAACTGCTATGTCGTCTACTTTAATGCACTCCACGGGACAAACATCTTCACAGCTTCCACAACCTGTACACTTTTCGGGGTCAACCATTGCCGCCATAAACCCAACCTCCCTAAAGATTAAATTTTAATATTTCTAGCAGGTCAATTAAATCAGTACTAATTAAAACATACTTTCAGTTAATCGTCAATAATGTTTTCGCCAGATTTGTGGTTTTCTATTTGTTGCCCAGGCTTGCCGGCGCCAGGAGACTCGCCCGGAAACCCACTGCATACCGGGACAGATATATCCGTGGAAATTAAGGGTATCCTGCCGCTTCACGAAGAAAAGAATCTTTGTTACAATGGAGCAAAACAGGTTTTTTGATTGTGGGGGCAGTTTTAATGAAATTTTGGGGTTTTTACCGCAGCGGTTATTACCTTCCCCTACTGACGGCGTTTCTCCTCATCCTCAGTTTTCCCCGCCTGAACCTTGGCTTTCTGGCCTGGGTTTCCCTTCTCCCCCTTTTTTTCTACTGCAAAAAAAACAGCGCTTCCTGGAAACGGTGTTTTTGGGCTGGCGCCCTGGCCGGTCTGCTTTTTTTTACCTGCCTGCATGGCTACATGTCCCTTTCCGTAAATTTTCTTCTGCCTTCCATCTATGGCTGCCTGCTGGTCGCCATCGCCTCAGTCTATTCCAGCTTCTTTTTTGCCCTTTTTGCCGCAGGGCTTTCCCTGTTATTAAATAAAAAAAAGGCATACTCCCTTTTTTTAGGGGCGCCGTCATTATGGGCCCTGCTGGAAAAGCTGCGTTCTGCCGGACTGCTGGGACATACGGGAGGCTTCCTGGGTTACAGCCAGGCCGGTTATAGCTTTATTTTGCAAAACGCGGCCCTGTACGGTTATTGGGGCCTCGCTTTCCTCATGGTCCTCTTTCAGGTTATCATCTTCCTGGCCTGGCAAAAAGCAGGAAAGGATCTCATCCTGCCCACAGCCCTGTTTATCCTGCTCTTCCTGGGCGGGTTGCTTCTGCCCCCCCTTTTCCCCGAAGCAGAAAGGGAGGAACCCCTCCGCCTGGCCCTTTTTCAGGGCAATATCCCCCAGGAGGAAATCCTTGATCCAACATTTACTATCCGCAACTTTACGCGTTATTTAACGTTGTCGGAAGAAGCCTGCCGGCAAAACAATTCCCTTGATCTTCTGGTCTGGCCTGAAACAGTTTACTCTGCCAACGTGGAGAAACGCTACCCCGGAGCCAAAGAGAAGCTAGCCCGGCTGGCCCAAGAAACAGGAGCCGCCATTTTTTTCGGGGCTATGCATACCGAAGAAATAACGGGAAACGCCTACAATTCCATCATGTTGCAAAAACCCAACCGGGCTTCCTGGGAAACGTACCGTTATGACAAAATACATCTCGTCCCCTTGTCCGAGTATTTCCCTTTCCCTTCTTTTGTTAATGATCTTCTGGGGCTGGAGATCTCCCTGGGAACATATACCCCCGGAGCTGAAACACCTCTTTTTTCCCTGGGCGAGAGCTCCTTTGGAGGAATAGTCTGTTTTGAATCGTATTTTCCCCGTCCGGCCCTGGATCTGGCCCGCAAGGGGGCGGAGCATCTTTTCGTCCTCTCCAATAATGCCTGGTTCCTGGATAGCATCGGCCTGGATCAGCATGCCCGCGCCGCGGCCGTCAGGGCTGTCGAGACAGGAGTGGGCGTAACCCAGGTGGCCAACACCGGTTATACGATCTCCTATGACTGCCGCGGCAGGGAAGTTTTACGCATGCCCCTGCTACAAGAGGGGTTTGCCATCCTGGAGACAACTTTCCCCCGCCGCCAGACCCTCTACCGCCTTTGGGGTGATTATTTCCTCTATATCTGCCTGTTTCTGCTGCTGCTCTCAGCCGGGTTTTATCATCGCAAGGAAGGTTTCCGCTAGTGCGGTGTTGCCGGGCCGGCTGGCTAGCCGCTGCAGTTGCTGAAGCCGCAGTGATCACAGTAGCTGCAGAGGGCATCGGGGATCATATAGCCCATTTTGCAGCTGGGGCAGATGCGGATATTTTTCGGGCCTCCGGCGGCGCCGAGGCGGTAGGAAATTTTCCCGCCGGCAGCCTTGGCCAGCTCCTGGCCGATGAAATCCGTACAGGAAAGCACCGTCGTCTCCGGATGCATGATGCAGGAGGGGCATTTTTCCTCCCGCAGGTTTTCCACGATCTCGTCGATATCCACTCCGGCACGAATGGAAATGGAGATGATCTTGGCCAGGGCATTGGAAAGAGGCGGGCAGCCCTCCTCGCCCACGGAGGTAAAAACCTCGCAGATGCGCTCCTCACCCTCCGGCGTGATCTCCTTGTTCACCGTCACATATAATTTTCCGCAAAAACCGATCCTCTTGCGGGTCGTCCACCCATAGGTAGTTTCCGGCCGCAGCCTGGGCACGGCCCCCTTGTGTACCTCGGGGCCGGTTCCCCCTGCATCCCCGCCGGCAATCTCCTCCCTGACGGAGGTTATGACTTGATCGGCCCGGGAACCGTCCCGGTAATAGGTAATACCTTTAACGCCCATTTTCCAGGCTTGCCAAAAAGCGGCGCGGCAGTCTTCCAACGTGGCGTCGCCCGGAGCATTAATCGTCTTGGAAACAGCATTGTCCACCCATTCCTGCATGGCAGCCTGCATCCTTATATGATCCAGGGGGGAAATATCGTGGGCGCACAGAAAGATTTGCCGCAGTTCTTCCGGGATTTCGGCAAGATCCTGGATCCCGTCGGGACCCCTTTCGCCAATCTCTTCCTGCAGGCGGGCATGGAGTTCCCTGCCTGCATATTCCTGCCACATCTCCTGAAAAAGCGTATCGATCTGCACGAAACGGCCTTCGAGGATATTCCGGGCAAAACCCACGCCAAAAAGCGGCTCAGCGCTGGGGGAGGCATCAGCAAAAATGGATAGCGATCCGGTGGGGGCAATGGTGGCCGTCACCGCATTGCGCTGGGGCAGCCCCAGCCTGTCCCATACGGATCCGCTGTAATTTGGAAAAATTCCCTTTTCTTCGGCAAGGTGAAAAGAGGTCACCTTGGACTGCACGACGATCTCTTTCATGACCTCTGCTGCAGCGCCAAAACCTTCCTCGGAATTATAGGGAAGCCCCTGCCTAATGAGGTACTGGGCCAGTCCCATGATGCCCAGGCCTATCTTGCGATTTCCCCGCATGATTGCCTCGATTTGGGAAATGGGAGCCCTGCTGCGATCGATGACCCGGTCGAGGAAAATGGTGGCGATATGCGTCACCAGCCGTATTTTCCCCCAATCGGGCACAAAACCTGAATCTTCCCTCCTGAGCATGCGGGACAGGTTAATGCTGCCCAGATTACAGCTCTCGAAAGGAAGCAAAGGCTGTTCCCCGCAAGGGTTGGTGGTCTCAATCTCTCCCAAATGCGGCGTGGGATTATCGGCGTTGATGGCATCATAGAAAAGCAGTCCCGGCTCCCCGTTGCGATGGGCATTCTGCACGATGCGCTCAATCACCTCCCGGGCTCTGAGCTTCCGCCCCAGGGGACGCTTGTCGGTGGGATCCAGCAGATCATACTCCTCGTCATTTTCCACCGCCTGCATAAAGCGGTCCTCCGCCCGCACGGAAATATTAAAATTGCTCAGCCTGCCGCCCTGCCTTTTGCTATCGATAAATTCCAAAATATCCGGATGGTTATAATTCAATGTGGCCAGGCTAGCCCCGCGCCTTCGGCCCCCCTGCCTGATCTCATTGCTGACTTTGTCAAAAATTGATAGAAAGGAAAGGGGCCCCGAGGCCTGTCCACCGGTTGACCTGACGATGGCGCCCCCGTGGCGGATATTGCCGATAAAATAGCCGACACCCCCTCCGCTTTTTTGGATCAGTGCGGAGTATTTCAGGGTTTCAAAGATACTCTCCATGGAATCGTCGATGGGCAGGACAAAACAGGCCTGAAGCTGCTGAACAGGGGTGCCGGCGTTCATTAACGTCGGGCTGTTGGGGAAAAAAAGCCCTGCCTCCATCACTTTATGAAAAGTAAAGGCCAGGTTTTCATTTATCTCACCGTTTGGTTCGGTGGCAATATCCGTGGCTACCCGCCGCAGCATTCCATCCCAATCCTCGACGACATTGCCGGCTTCGTCCCGACGAAAGTAGCGATTTTCAGCCACCTTTAAAGCATTCTCTGCCGGCTCTGCCCTGGCCAGCGTTCCTGCAAATTCCTCCAGGTTTTCCCGGGGAAGCTTTTGTTCGATTCTCTCCTTAACCAGTGCAGCAATTTTAGAAAATTTCTCCTTCAATCCGGTAACTCCTCTCTTTCGCCCCAGGCTTCAAGCAGGGATTCCAGGTGCGATCGTTCGATAAGCCATCCCCGATCGGCCCTTTTCCCTTCCAATTCCCCCCGATAGAGCAAGGCATAGATGCTCTCCACGGAAAGTCGTAGATACCTCGAAGCTTCTTCCGGTGTTAATAAGGCATGATCGCTGTTCAATATGTTGCGGCCTCCCCATTTGGGCAAGCCGGGTACACCTCCCTCTATATTCTTCTGCCAATGGTGGAAAACCTCCCCAAGACTTTTAAATCTTACCCCATCTTGCTATCCTTATACCAAAAAAACACCCAAAAGTGCTATCAGCATGAAAAAGAAAAAGATCATGATCAGACCATAATCTAAATTCATGAGATTAAAGTAACCAAAGATCTCTTTTTCCTGGTGATGGTAATCCACTTCGATGAGAAAGCTTGCTGCCCGCCTGCCGCATCTTTTTCCCAAACGGGAGACAAAAGCAATAAGGCGTGTCCAGAAAGCGTAGAAAGATTCCAGGAAACAGACAGCTTTTTGGGCTATTTTGACCGCTATTTCCCTTATCAGTGTTTTATCAAAATAATCTGCTTTTTTTGCCATCCCGGCTCCGCGAAGAATGCTTTTCACGAAGAAAGCATCGGCAGCCCCATCCATTACCCGGCCCAAAGAGGTAAAGAGATATCCGGCAGCTCTGATGAGCGGACGGTAGAGCAGCCCTTCG
>CAZAQM010000133.1:0-5742 GCA_964487385.1 uncultured Dethiobacter sp. | reverse complement strand
CGTGAGGACCATGGCCTCGACTTCGAGCCTGACGCCCAGCATCCCCGCCGGATCACGGATTCCATCATATCCATCGACAATAAACTCCCTGGGTATGACATCGATGATTTCCTTCTCCTGTGGAAGCGCCACGACCCTTGCCGCCTGCAATACCCTTTCAATATCCTGTTCGGTGATTTCCTTGTCGTCCCTGGATACAGCCACGACACCGCGATTATTTATCAGGCTGATATGTGAACCCACGATCCCCACATTTACGTTTTCTATCTTGGCCCCCACCATGCGTTCAGCTTCGGCTGTGGCCCTGGTAATGGAGTCGACTGTACGCTCAAGATCGATAATGGAACCTTTTCTTATTCCTTCAGAGGGGCTCGTCCCCACCCCAATGATATTCACATTGCCATCTGTCATAATTTCTCCGACAAGAACACGAACATTGGTCGTGCCAATATCAATCCCTGTGATGACATCTCGCCTGGTCAAACATATACCCCCTTGTTACGGCCGCTCTCCAAACTTCCCCTTTTTATATTCCACATTTTAAATATATTTCCTTTTCTAGATAAAAATAAATTTGTAACTTTCTAGGAGCAAGAAGACAGATATCGCGCTTAAAAAGGCCGACTATCAGCAAAGAATATGCATCTGTCATGATGAATCGACTTTTATTTTGGATATTTTGCAAGATTCTGCATCAAAAAAACAAATCTCTTTTATTGCTCTAAAGGAATAAAAACTGGCGCCTCAGCTGCCCTAATATCAAAATATCCCTTCTGCAGCTGATTTTCCCCCGAAAAAAAATACCGGTGTAATTGCTGTAAAACTTCCAACTTGGCAGGAAGATCATTTTTGTTGCCCAGCCATACCTCCATCCCCTCCCAGGTATAGACGATAATCTGCTCGGTATCAGCCACATTAATTTCTGCCAAAGGCAACGTCGGGGAAGAAGTCAGCGCTTCCAAAAATTCCTCGACAATTTCCCCCCGGGCCCGATCCGCAATATTTGTTCCCACATCCATTTTACCCCAAGACAGCCCGTTAATCAAAGGCAATTCACCTTTATAGGCGTCACAAATATCGATAATAATACCGTCAGAGGACAGCTCCAGGTAGGAGCCATGGAAGGGGATCATGACCAGCGAGCGTTTTTCAGCAACGGAAATGGATATTTTCCCCGGCAAAAGCTTTTCCACCTCGACCCTAGCAACCCTGGGGATAGAAGAAATTTGTTCCCTAATTTTGGGGGAGCTGATCTTCCAAATGTTCATGCCTTCGTATATACCGGCGATATGGAGAACCTCTTCCGGAGAGAGCTTGTCCAGCCCTTTAATAGATATTTCCTGCACCAAAAAACAGGGCAAACGCAAAAGCATCAGCATGGACAGCGTAGAAAAAAGAAAAAGAAAAAGAAGAACGAGTTTTTTCTTAACGCTTCGGCGTTCTTTTTTTTTAATCGGCGTTTCATGCTCTTCCCGCAAAACATTTTGTATCTTTTCTTCCATTTATGTCACCTGACAATTACCTTGCATGGAGCTTTAGCTGCCGGCTGCCTCCTGCCTCGGCAAGTCTTTTACTCTCCTTATTTTTGCCCCCAGCTTTTGCAAATCCAGCTCCAGATGCTCATAACCCCGATCTATATGCTGGATATCCTGCACAACTGTTCTCCCCTCGGCAGCCAACCCGGCAATGACCAGCGCTGCTCCCGCACGGAGATCGGTAGCCCTAACCTCTGCCCCGGAGAGTCTCCCTACCCCCTGCAGATAAGCCTTTCTACCGTCGATATCTATTCGCGCCTTCATGCGCTGCAGTTCAAAAGCATGTTTAAAGCGGGCCTCGAAAATACTTTCCACGATGGTGCTCTTTCCCCTGGCCACGGCCAGCATCACCATCATGGGCGCCTGCAGGTCCGTGGGAAAACCGGGGTAAGGCAACGTGCATACCTTTTCCACGCCCCGCAGCCTGCTCTTGTGGATAAAGATCCTATCCTCAAATATCTCTGCATTTACCCCCGCCTCCCTCATTTTGGCCACTACAGCATCCAGATGGGAAGGTATAACCCCTTCAACGCTAATTTCCCCGCCGGTTACTGCCGCAGCGATTAAAAAGGTCCCGGCGGCAATGCGATCGGGGATGATTCGGTAGGAACAGCCCCCCAGGGCCTCAACCCCGGTAATACGGATGGTATCCGTCCCCGCACCCCTGATCTTCGCCCCCATTCCGCTTAAAAAGTTCTGCAAATCGACAATTTCCGGTTCCTTGGCTACATTGTGCAAAACCGTCTTGCCCCGCGCCAGGACTGCGGCCATCATCAGATTTTCTGTAGCCCCCACGCTGGGAAAATCCAGATGTATCTCTGTCCCTTGAAGATAGGGGGCCTGGGCAAAAATAGAGCCGTTTTCCTCGCGTATCTCCGCTCCCAAAGCTTCCAGGCCCTTAAAATGAAGATCGATGGGGCGGGGGCCTATGGAACACCCCCCCGGATAGGTAACGCGCACCTTTCCCAGGCGGGCCAACAGGGGGCCCATGAGAAAAATGGAGGAGCGCATTTCCTGCATCAGATCATCGGAAATTGTATGGCCAAGCTGTTTTTTTGCCTTGATGTCGAGGGTGTTTTCCGCAAAACGAACATCGAGGCCAAGGTATTCCAGAATATTTTTCATAACATGCATATCGATAATATCGGGAATATTCGCCAGCTCGACGCTCTCTGCACTACTGTTCAGCACCGAAGCAGCCATGATCGGCAGCATGGAATTTTTTGCTCCTTTAATCGTTACGCGGCCCTGCAGCACATTTTTTCCTTCTATGATAAAGCGTTCCATAAACACTTTCTCCCCTTATTCCCTACTGTTTTCTCCCACTACCTTAACCTCTAATTCCAGATCAACATTAAACGCCTGATAAACTTTTTTCCGGGCCAGTTCGATGAGCAAAAGGACATCTGAGGCTGCAGCACTTTGCACATTAACAATAAAGTTGGCATGTTCCGGTGAAATCATTGCCCCCCCGATCGACAGGCCCTTCACCCCTGCCACGTCAAGGAGTTTTCCGGCGGCCAGACCCGGGGGATTGCGGAAAACACTTCCGGCACTGGGCAGCGATGGCTGCTTGGAACGCCTTTCACGTTGGTTTTTCACGACCTGGGTTTTTAGCTCTGTCTTGTCTGCGGGCGACAGCTGAAAAGATCCGCTGAGAATGATCGCCCTTTCCTGCTGGAAAGTGCTGCGGCGGTAGGAAAATCCCAGATCCTGGTGGCGGCGTAAGCTTTGGTTTCCCTCCTGGTCCATCGTTTCCACCTCTAAGACGAGCTCGCCGATGGAAGAACCGTACGCCCCGGCATTCATATAAAGTGCGCCGCCAATGCCTCCGGGGATACCTGCCGCAAATTCAAGGCCCTGCAAGCCCTGAACGGCGGATTTTTTCACTAAAACAGGCAATGGAACAGCCGCTCCGGCCCGCAGAATTGGTCCTTCAAACCGATAGCCGGAACAAAGCGAAGATAAACTAAGAACGATACCCCTTATCCCGCCGTCCCTGACCAGCAAATTTGTCCCCGAACCTAAAACAAAAATCGGCAGGTTAAATTGCCTGGTGAGCTGCAGAACGCCCCTTAGCTCATCATATGTTTCGGGGAAAACCAGGCATTCGGCAGGTCCCCCGATGCCGATGGAAGTATGCCTCGACATCGGTTCTTCCAGTAAGGGGGAAGTATGTAAGATATGCTGCAAGCTTTTTTTCCAATCCACACGAGCACCCCATCGATCGGATACTGATAACTTATAGTATGCTCCTGGAGCAGGCAAGGTTACTTTAGACTACTTGTCCAACATTTTCAAAATACCTAGCGGAGCATGAGGCGGTAAATATGCTCTGCCGCCTGAGGAAAGGCAATCTTTTTACTGTTTATTTTCATATCTTCCAATTTTTTAGGGCTGTTCAATAAATTGTCAATATAGGACCCCAAAACTTTGCCGTCAAGATCCTTTTCTTCAATTAACATGGCTGCGCCCTTTTGCTCCAGCTCCCGTGCATTGAGCAGTTGATGGTTGTGAACGACGTTTGGCGATGGGACGATAATAGCCGGAAGCCCCAGGGCGGTTATCTCCGCCAGAGTGGTAGCCCCTGCCCGGGTAACGATCAAATCCGCGGCAGCCATACAAAGGGGCATCTCCGGGTGAAAAGGTTTTACCTTCAGCCTCTTGCCAAACCTTGCCGGGAGATTCAGCGCCCCCAATTGTGCCAGAATTTCCTCATAATAAGCGGTCCCGGTGATATAAAGGACCTGAATGTTTTCTCTCCTGGCCGCCAGATGCAAAAAATCGATAGCGCTCTGATTTAATTTTAAGGCCCCCCGACTACCCCCCACGACCAACAAAAGGGGCAGTTTGGCTTCCATTCCCAGCATCATCCTGGCCGTCTGCTTTTCATATTTACCCACTTCAGAGGCCCGGGGATTACCCGTAGTGACCAGGTTTGAACGCTTGAGGAAAAACTGCCCCGATCCGGGAAAAGAAAGGCAAACCTTATATGCCCAGGGGGCCAGCAAACGGTTTGTCATGCCGGGGATCACGTTCTGCTCGTGAAGAATAAATTTCTTTCTTTTAAGAATGGAGGCGATAACGATCGGCGCCGCGGCATATCCTCCCGTCCCCACGACAAAATCGGGCCGGAATGCCTCCAGGATCTTCAACGCACCTGCCAGGGAGCTGCCCAACATGGAAAAAGCCTTGAACAGCTGGGGGGTGAGCCTCCGGGGAATACCCCTGACCTTAAGGGTTTCCATGGCAAAGCCAGCCTGGGGGACAATTTGTTCCTCCAGCCCACCCTTGGCGCCGACAAACAAAATATCCACACCCGGGTTTACTCTCCTTATGTACCTGCCCAGGGCCAGGGCAGGGTAGATATGTCCACCCGTCCCGCCGCCAGTAAGAATTAACCTCACCTTATCCCTCCAGTTTCCAGGCATAAATAGACGCAGCGCTAGCGTGCATAACGGGAAATATTCATCAGAACACCCATGGAGCACATGGTAAAAAGCAGGGAGCTGCCTCCCGCACTAATAAAAGGAAGGTTAATGCCCGTAATGGGAATCGAACCCGTGACAACCCCTATGTTGATCACGACCTGCACAGCAACAGTGGCGATCAGTCCCGAGGCCAAAAGGCTGCTGAACGTGTCGGGCGCTGCGAGAGCAATCTTAAAACCCCTCCAGATGAGGATAAAAAACAGCAGCATGATGGTAACCGCACCCAGGAAACCCAGCTCTTCCCCGATGATGGCAAAAATAAAGTCATTTTGCGGCTCCGGCAGATAATACAGCTTTTGCCGGCTGCGGCCCAGGCCCACACCAAAAAAGCCCCCCGGTCCCAGTGCGTAAAGGGACTGTATGATATGGTAACCCGTATCCAGTGGATCGGCCCAGGGATCTAGAAAGGAGAAAATTCGTTTCATGCGGTAGGGAGCGCTCAAAGCCAAATAAGTAATGACCGGCACAGTGGCAACTGCTAGGGAAAACATCTGTTTAAAGGGAATCCCGGCAACAAAAATTACCAGACCGGTAACAGCAGCAATGGCAAGAGCAGTACCTAAATCCGGCTGGAAAAAGATCATGAGAAAAGAGAAGCCCATAAACACCAGGGGTATAAAGCTGCTCTGCCAGAAATTATCCATGTTAAGGTTCTTTTTGCTCAAAAAGGCAGCGGAAAAGATCACGACGACCATTTTGCTCAGTTCCGCCGGCTG
>CAZAQM010000132.1:0-5819 GCA_964487385.1 uncultured Dethiobacter sp. | reverse complement strand
ACATATCCCTGTTGGTGATATTGCCCAGCCCGGGTTCCACCGCATAAGGCTCCACCGCCGGCATAAAATCCACTGCTTCTTCATCATAGGAAGCAAAGGCAAGATCCAGGGGCACGGGCGAAAAAACCGCCTCATCCCCGTCTCCCGTGCCTTGCCCGGGCTCCTCCCCAACCCCGCCGCACCCAGCCGCAGCAGCAAAAATAAACAGCAGGCAGGCTGCCCAGATAAAAAACTTCCTCTTTAACCAATTTTGCATCGCGCCAAATCCCCCTTTTCGGTCCAGCCATTATAATATTGACTGTCATAAACCCGAAAAGGTTCAACCAACCGTGGGGACGGAGGCTTTGGCTGGTCCCGGGACCAGCCAAAGCCTCCGTCCCCATGGTTGGCATTATCGCTTAGTTCCGTAATGTGCCGCGGCTACACCGCCCCAATAACTCCGGTAATGAACATTGCTAAAACCAGCCTCCACCAGCATTTCTGCCAGCGCCTCCTTATCCGGAAATGCCATCGTTGACTTATACAACCAGTAATATTCCTTAAAACTGCCCGCTAAAAGTGCCCCCAGCAGCGGCACAAAAAAACGCAGGTAATATAAATAAAACGGCATCATGAACGGCATGGAAGGTTTGGAAGTTTCCAAAACAGCAATTTTCCCGCCGCCTTTTAGGACACGTTTTACTTCCTCTAAAACCTGCTCATAATTGCTAACGTTTCTTAAACCAAAACCAATTGTGGCATAGTCAAAGCGCCCATCATCAAAAGGAAGCATTTTCACGTTGCCATTCAACAGCACTACATTTTTTAACCCGGATCGTTTCAGTTTATGGCCTGCCCTTTCCAGCATTTTACCGCTAAAATCTATGCCATACACCTTCCCCTGAGGGCCAATTTCCCGGGCAATGGGGATGGTCCAATCGCCAGTGCCACAGCAAAGATCCAGAGCATTCGCCCCTTTTTTTATGGCTAATCTTTCCAAAGCATCTTTGCGCCACTTTTTATGCTGAAAAAAACTGATCAACTCGTTGGCCAAGTCGTATTTACCTGAAATTTTTTCAAATATTTTGCGTACATCACCTTCTTCCATATCAAGGATCATTTAAGTTCACTCTTTCCGGTTTAAAATGTTTCAATTGGCATCCATGGCCCCATATTCGACGATACTCAGCAGGATGGAGGCAAAATCCCCCTATAGGAAGACCCGCCGGGTGCAAAATCACTTCGTGCGAAAAGGTGCGTCCCAAATGCACCATGTTATCGCATGTAAAATGATTCCATGAGCAACGATAGGATCAGCAGCGCTCCGTATGTTAGTGCTAAACGTCCGGCAAGGGGATCGGCGTTTTGGGGCAATGCGGATTCTTTGTAAAACGTTTTCACGAGGCGCAGCGCCTGGGGAACGGAAAGATAAACCCAAATAGCCCATATAGGCAAAAAACCAAACAAGATTCCCAAGCCGTTAAAAAGATAGGTACAAAGGATCATCGCGGCAAAAAGATTTAAAGCATTTTTCTTCCCCATCCGGAAAACCACTGTTTTTATATGAACAGCGGTATCATATTCCACATCCCGCAAATTATTGGCCAAAAGTACGAGCGCCACCAACAACCCGACGGGTACGGAAATAAAAAGAACGGCCGCGGCTCCCGACCAATTCCCTGTTTGCACAAAATATGCCCCAAAGATCATTAGAGGGCCCCAGATGAAAAAGACGGCTACCTCCCCCAGACCATGATATTTATATTTGATTGGTCCCGCCGTATAGGCAATACCGGCGGATATGCCAATTAAAGCCAGCGCGGCGATGGTCCATCCTCTAAGCATGGTAAAATATACCGCCACCAGCAATGCCGCAGCGATGAGGGCCAGAGAAATTAAAATGATCTCACGGGGACTGAGGATCTGCTCCAAAAGAGGGTGCGGCCGGTAAGAGGTCGTGGGATTTCCCGGCCTGTCAATACCGTAAAGGGTATCAAAATAATCATTTAAAATATTTGCTGAGGCATGGATAGCAATTACCCCCAGCAGAACCAAAGCCGCCAGAAAAGGATTAAATAGATTCTGCGCCAGGAGGGCCGCCAGGCTGCCGGTCATGATGGAAATGCCCGTCATATAAAAGGACCAGGGACGAAAAGCAAGAAAAATCAAGCGCCAATTATTTTTTGGAGTCGGGCTCTTAGCAGCCTTCCTTCCTTCAGGTATTTTCATGTTCGCTCGAACAACCTTTCATTACCCCCAACCCCCAAATTCCAGCCCTGCATAGACGCCATCATTAAAATGATAATATTTTTGTCCTGCAAAACGAAATCTGTTGCCGCGCGTTCAATTTTCCCTCTGCAAAACCCGCTCGGCCAACCCCAGGAGCCGCTCTTTTGACTTTCCATCCGGCAAGGGTTCCAGACATAGTTTAGCCTCCTTTATTATTTTTTCCGCCCTTGAGAAGGCCAGATCGATGCATCCTTCCCTTTTAACCATCTCCTGGATTTGTTCCAGCGCAGCAGGTTCAAGATCACCGCCGTCATAAAATTGCTCTATCTGCAGCCTGGATGCCTGATCCTTTAAAAGGTATATCAAGGGAAGCGTGACTATTCCAAAGCTCAGATCGTAACCAACAGATTTACCCGTCTCTTCAGGGCCGGAAGTAAAATCTAAAATATCGTCGATAATCTGGAATGCGCTGCCCAACAGTTCCCCATATTCACGTAAGCAGCTCAGTTCATCTTGGGGCATAATGCTTAGCCTGCCTCCTGCCTCGCAACATGCGCCCATCAGGGCACCGGTTTTTTTTCGCACCTGCCCCAGGTAATCCGTCTCCGATTTGTTCAGATCGTAAGAGCCGCATAGCTGCTCCAGCTCGCCCTCACACATCAGGCTGATCGCCCTGGACATAACCTTAAGCACCCCTAAATGTGCATGTTTTTCCAGGAACTCCAGCGCATGTGCAAAAAGAATATCCCCTACAAGAACAGCAACATTGCTGCCATAGCGGTTGTTAAGCGTTGGATAGCCCCTGCGTATTTCCCCGCCGTCGACAACATCATCATGCACGATCGAGGCTAAATGAATGAGTTCCGCTGCAGAGGATACATCGATCACGGAAGTTTTGTCCGACAAATAAAATGAAGCAGACAAGATCACCAGGAGCGGGCGCACTCTTTTGCCCCTGCCCGCCAGCAGATAGCTAAGAAACTCTCGCACCGGCCGGGCATGATAAAAAGCCAGCCCCCGAATTGTATTTTCTAATGCCTGCAGTTCCGGTATTGCATCTCGCAGATCCGCAAAAAACGAAGAGGTGCCAGACATGCGCCCCACCCCCCTTTCTCTGGAAAAAACATCCGCAGAAACCGAAGAGAATGTTTCAATGCATATGCATGCGCTGCATACGCCAAAATCAGTCAGATTATATACACACCAGAAATTATTTGTTACAATATTAATAATTAGTTTTCACCAAAAGGCGGCCATTGAATACGTTCCTGTCTGGGGATAAAATCATAAAAAGACGATTATATTTACATTTGACAAAAGAAAATGTAAGGAGGAAGAACAGCAGCACATGAAAACAACCGAAACGGCATTGGATCTCATCGGCAACACACCGCTCATGAGCCTGAAAAAGATGACGGCCCTGAATATATACGCCAAGGCTGAATTCCTGAACCCGGGGGGAAGCATCAAGGATCGCGTGGCGTTATTTATGATCGAAGAGGCGGAAAAACGGGGCAAGCTCAAACCGGGCATGACCATCATGGAGCCCACCTCGGGCAATACCGGCATCGGGCTGGCCTTCGTCGGCGTGCAAAAAGGCTACAAAGTTGTCATCGTCATGCCGAAAAATATGAGCGAGGAAAGAAAGAAAATCATCGCCGCCCTTGGAGCAGAGCTGGTGCTTACACCGGCTGAAGAAAGCATTATGGGTGCGGTAAAAGAAGCAGAAAAAAGAGCCGCGGCGGATCCCGGGATTTTTATACCCCAGCAATTTGAAAACCCCGACAACCCGCAGATCCATTACCTGACCACGGCCAGAGAAATATGGGAACAGCTGGAGGGCCGGGTGGATCTGTTCGTTTCCGGCTTGGGCAGCGGAGGCACCCTCTGCGGCGTAGGCCGGTTTTTGAAGGAAAGGAACCCCCAAGCTCTCGTCGTAGCCGTAGAACCTAAAAATGCCTCCGCCCTTTTGGGGCATGAGCCCGGACTGCACAAAATCCAGGGCATCGGCGATGGCTTCATCCCCCCGGTGCTGGATACCACCCTCGTCGACGAGGTGGTGGAGGTCACTGATGACGATGCCATACAAACGGCGCGGGATTTGGCTAAAACACAGGGGCTCCTGGTGGGAACATCTTCCGGCGCCAACGTCTGGGCTTCTGTGCAGATGGCCAAAAAATACGGCAGGGATAAAGTAATCGCCACCATCCTGGCGGACAGGGCCGAGCGTTATTTCAGCACGGCTTTGATGTAAAACACGACACCGCCGCAAAAATTGTATTCCGATTGTATTCTGTAAGATAAAACAAAACATCTGTTTAACATAATAGGATCCTGGCAGAGTCCTAGCCAAGCAGGAAGATTGCAAGGCTCCCGGTTAGGCCCGCCATGTTAATATTGATGCTCCCTTGAAACCTTTTAAAGGATCGTTCCGGGGAGCTCTCGTTTTTTCCCTGGTTCCCTCGCTCCGCTCGGAACTGTCTATGTGTATTCAAGCTTCGATGAACAAAACTCAAGATCCTTTAGGCATGTCTTCAAGATGACCAAAATTAGGAGCCTTCATAGCAATGATACATTTCACCTTGGATAGATCATCCTCTAGAGCAAGAGGTTTTCATCATTACTTTGGGTAGACACACTATTTATAATTGACATTGCGGAAAAATAGTTGTACCATTAGATCACATACACCCCGGTGGGGGTGTTCGGGGAGGGGAAATCATGTCAAAAGCTGCCGAAAAATTCGTGGTAACCGGTATGACCTGCGCGGCATGCTCGGCCGCCGTGGAACGCGGCGTGAAAAAGGTTCCCGGTGTAAAGTCCGTAGCCGTCAACCTGCTGACCAACAGCATGAATGTACAATACGATGAAGAACAGGTTTCCAATACAGAAATTATCAAGGCCGTCATGGATGCAGGATATGGTGCATCCCTAAAGACAAAGCCGAGAGCTGGGTCGGCTGCCAAGACAGAGCCGGCTGAAAACCCCCTGCTGCAGGAGGCTGAGGAAACTAAGCTGCGCCTGAAAGTTTCCATATCGTTAATGGTACCCTTGATGTATATTTCCATGGGCCATATGTTTAACTGGCCGCTTCCGCCCTTTCTATCGGGCATGGAAAATGCCGTCTCTTTTGCTTTTGCCCAATTTTTACTGGCCCTGCCCATTATTTTTGCCAACCGCAAATTTTTTACGGTGGGATTTAAAACTTTGACGATGGGGCATCCCAATATGGACTCCCTCATCGCCATCGCTTCCGGTTCCGCCCTGCTCTATGGGATCGTGGCCATCTTTCGCATGAGCCATGGCCTGGGCATCGGAGATTGGGGATTGGTGCACGGCTATTATCATGATCTCTATCTCGAATCATCGGCCATGATCCTTACCCTGATCACCGTGGGCAAATATTTGGAGGCACGCTCCAAAGGGAAAACCTCCGAGGCGATCAGAAGGCTGATGGATCTGGTGCCCAAAATGGCCCGGGTGGAAAGAAACGGCGCGGAGGAACTGATTCCCGTAGAGGCGGTGGAAAGCGGGGATATCGTCGTCATCAAACCGGGGGATCTGCTCCCCGTGGATGGCGTCATCACCGAAGGGCAATCCTTTCTTGACGA
>CAZAQM010000131.1:0-5824 GCA_964487385.1 uncultured Dethiobacter sp. | reverse complement strand
AGAATGTACTCCGGCCTATCCGCCCGCATCACGATAATGCCGGCATATTTCGCCAAAGCGGAAGCGGCTTGCAGCATCTCTGCGGCGGGATCCCTGCTTGTGGTAAAGGTAATGGCCGGGTAGCCGAAGGGACGGAACTTTTTGCGCACGGCGAGCCTCCTTAGCTGGGTCAGGTCGGCCAGGAGCCGGCCGGCGCCATGGGCGCCCGGATCCAGCACTAATTGGCGATGGCCAAGCCCGGCAATCTTTTCCGCCAGCCTGGCAAGGGCATCGAGGCTGCCGGCTTTACCGGCAAGGGCACAGTCAAAAGTCTTCGCCAGCTCGCTCATCTGTACATAGTTATGCTCGTCTGCGGCATAGAGAAGTGGCCGGCGATCCTTAAGGACCCCCAGGGCTGCTTCCATGGCCGCGGCATTGCCGGTAACGAGAACAAAATTTTTACCCGTGCGGCCAGCCGCCTTCCCGGCGGCAGCCTGAAAAACAGTCGCCCTGCCGGAGTTGTTGCACAGGGCAACCATATCCACCTCATAATGCTGGCCGACCCGCTCGAAGGATAGTTTGTCAATCCTATCTATCTTTGCCCCGGCATCTTCATCGTCATCATCGACAGCAACGGCGAGGGCCGTCTGGTGGCGAAAGCGTTTCTCATGGCGAAAAAGCTCCGTTTCATCGCCTATTTCCAGAAGATGATCGCCGCTGCCAATCTTCACCAATTGGATGGGGGGCTCTGCGGCGGCACATAGCAGTTCTTTTGCCTCGGCGGAAACAGCCGGGCAAGCATCTATGGAAGTCTTGCCGTTGGCCAATGCCGTGGCAAAGGCGAGGCATGTGGAAAAACCGCATTTTTTACAGTTGGTCCTGGGCAGAAGCCTGAATATCTCCAATCCGGTTAGGGCCATTTTTTCTCCTCTCTCCTCCATCAAACCGATAGAACGGAATAAATAGTTTGTAGCTATTTCGCTATATACCGTTTTTATTCCTGCAAAGGATGTTTTTTTAAAAAAAAAGACCCCTCGCGGGGTCCCTTGGCTAGCATTTTTTAAGAGGCCGGTTCTTTTTGGACTACTTGCTGGCTTTCGGCGACATCAGCCTCAGGCTCAGAATTTTGCGTTCCTTTTTTTATAAAGGCCAGTTTCTCTTTTTCTTTTTCCTTCTCTACGCCAATGATATCGCCGGTGGTGAACGTTCCCCGCAGGAGCTCCTCGGAGATGCCGTCCTCCAGCCTTTTCTGGATTACCCGCCGCAGGGGACGAGCGCCATAGGCAGGATCGTATCCTTCCCGGGCCAGAAGCTCCTTGGCCTCCGTCGATACATCCAGCTGCAGGCCGTAATCGGAAATGCGTCCGGAAAGCTCATCCAGCATCAGGTTGACGATGAGCGAAATATCCTCCCGGGACAGGGTTTTGAAGACGATCAGATCATCGACCCTGTTTAAAAACTCGGGGCGGAAAATTCTTTTCAGTTCGTCCAACAGCCTTCCCTTCATATTTTCATAGCTTTTTTCCACATCATCGGGCTGGAAGCCCATAGTCGGCTGTTTCCTGATATAGTTAGCCCCCACGTTGGAGGTCATAATAATGACCGCGTTGCGGAAGTTTACCGTCCGGCCCTTCCCATCGGTCAGGCGGCCGTCCTCCAGAATCTGCAGCAGGATGTTAAAAACGTCCGGATGGGCCTTTTCGATCTCGTCCAGCAGGATGACGCTGTAGGGTTTGCGCCGGACTTTTTCCGTCAGCTGGCCTCCTTCTTCGTAACCCACATATCCGGGAGGCGCCCCAATTAAACGGGCCGTCGTATGCTTTTCCATATACTCCGACATATCCAGGCGGATCATGGCATTTTCATCGCCAAACATGGCCTCAGCCAGGCTGCGGGCCAGCTCTGTTTTGCCCACCCCCGTAGGGCCGAGGAAAATAAAGGAGCCAATGGGCCGCTTGGGATCTTTCAGCCCCGCCCTGCCGCGCCTGATGGCCCGGGAAACAGCCTGCACCGCCTCATGCTGACCGATGACCCGTTCGTGCAGAATCTCCTCCATGCGCAGCAGCCGCTCCGATTCCTCTTCAGCCAGTTTTTTGACGGGGATGCCGGTCCAGCTGGAAACGATATGGGCAATATCCTCTTCGGTGACCACAGTCTGATCGGAAACGACCTTTTTTTGTTCCCAATCCTTTTTCAGCTCGGTCAGTTTGGCCCTGAATTGCTGCTCCTTATCCCTAAGCTGGGCGGCATGTTCAAAGTCCTGGCTGCGCACGGCCGCCTCTTTTTCCTGGCGGATATTTTCCATTTTCTCCTCCATCTCTTTCAGATCGGGGGGAGCGGTATAGTTGCGCAGCCTGACTCTGGAGGCAGCCTCGTCGACCAGGTCGATGGCCTTATCCGGCAGGAAACGGTCCTGGATATAGCGATCGCCGAGTTTAACGGCAGCATCCAGCGCCTCGTCGGTAATCTTGACACGGTGATGGGCCTCATAGCGATCCCGCAGCCCTTTGAGTATCTCCAGGCTCTCCTCTACGGAAGGCTCACCTACCACGATGGGTTGAAAACGTCTTTCCAGGGCAGGATCCCTTTCGATATATTTCCTGTATTCGTCCAGTGTTGTCGCTCCGACAGCCTGGAGCTCTCCCTTAGCCAGGGCCGGCTTGAGAATATTGGAGGCATCGATAGCCCCTTCAGCCGCACCGGCTCCAATGATCGTATGCAGTTCGTCGATAAAGATGATGACATTCCCGGCCTGTTGCAGTTCCAGCATCAATTTGCGCAGGCGCTCCTCAAATTCGCCGCGATACTTGGTGCCGGCCACGACTGCGGCAAGTTCCAGGGTGACCACCCTTTTCTCCAGCAGGATATCGGGAATAACACCCTCGGTTATCCTTTGGGCCAGCCCCTCGACGATGGCGGTTTTGCCCACACCAGGTTCACCGATTAAAACGGGGTTATTCTTTGTCCGGCGGCTGAGAATCTGGATCACCCTTTCGATCTCCTGATCACGCCCCACCACCGGATCGAGCTTCCCTTCCTTGGCCAGCTTGGTCAGATCGCGGCCAAAGGCATCGACCGTGGGAGTCTGGGGAACGCTTTTACCGGCCTTTCCCCCTCCGATCTGCGGCTCGCCGCCCAGGAGCTGGATAACTTCCCGCCGGGCCTTCTTCAGATCGATGCCCAGATTGGTCAGCACCTGGGCGGCAATCCCTTCCCCCTCCCGCAGGAGTCCCAGCAGGAGATGTTCCGTCCCCACGTAATTATGGCCAAAGTTTTGCCCTTCCTCAATGGCCAGTTCGATCACTTTCTTAGCCCTCGGTGTATAGCTAATCCCCTGTATAATACCTTTCTCGCCTTTGCCGATAATTTTTTCCGCTTCAGAACGGACCCTGGACAGTTCGATACCCAGATTTTGCAAAGCCCTGGAGGCAATTCCTGAACCCTCCCGGACCAACCCCAGGAGAATATGTTCCGTCCCAATAAAGTTATGGTTCAACCTTTTAGCTTCTTCCTGAGCCAGCACGAGAACCTGTTGCGCTCTTTCAGTAAATCTGCCAAACATAAACATTTATCCGACACCCCTTTCCGTCCTATTTGTAGTCCCGTAAAATTTTTTGTATCTGTACCGCCCTTTCCAGGTCACGCTCATAGGCATTCAGTGGCCTGCCTTTGAGGTACTGCAAACATCCGGGGCGGGTTATGACCAACAATTCATTTAATATCCTGATGGGAATTTTTTTAATAAGGCCCAGATCCACTCCCAGGCGCACGTCGGAAAGAAATTGCATCGTTTCCTGGGAGCCGAGGAGACGGCCGTGCAGGAGAACCCCCAGGGCCCTTCCCGCCCGATCGGCCAGCCTTTCCCTGCCCTCGTTGAGCAACTGCTCCCTGGCCTTTTTCTCCTGATTGATCAGCTGTCTGGCCACGCCATAAAGGTTCTGCCAGATATCCTCCTCCGCTTGCCCCAGGGTAATCTGGTTGGAGATCTGGAACAGATTGCCGATCATCTCTGTCCCCTCGCCGTACAAACCCCGCACGGCAAGACTAACCTGGCTGACAGCAGCAAGAATATGGTTGATGCGCCTGGTAATGACCAAGGCCGGAAGATGCAGCATAACGGATACCCTCAGGCCGGTTCCCACATTGGTGGGGCAGGCAGTCAGATAACCTATCTCTTCATCGAAGGCATAGTCTGCCTGGGATTCCAGCAGATCGTCATAGCGGGAGGCGGTGTTCCAGGCCTGCTCCAGCTGCAGGCCCGGCAGTAGACATTGAATGCGAAAATGATCCTCCTCATTGACCATGAGGCTGATCACCTCGTCCTCCGCCAGGGCTAGGGCCCGTGCACGGGTTTCTTTAGTCAGTAAAGGACTGATCAAATGTTTTTCCACCAACACCTGCCGGTAAACGGGGGAAAGGGCATTGATGTTAAGGAAGCGGAATCCGGGCAATTTCTCTCCCTGATCCCTAAAAATTGTTTCGGCCAGCCTGAAGATACTTTCCAGCTGGTCATCCGAAGCAAGGGAAGGAAAAGGAAAATCACGGACGTTTCTGGCCAGCCTTACCCGGGTGCTGATAACGAGTTCGGCCTCCGGTCCTGTGCCCTCCATCCATTTGCTGAAAAGATCCCTCCCCCGTTCATCCTCATGCCGTTCCAATTCCTTGTTTTGCTGTATGATCTCCTCCAGGGGACTCTTTATTTCTGCGGGCTTTTGGGCCTGGTTTTTTCGAAAAGCTTTATCACTGCTCAAAATTCTCACCCCCCTCAAGGTGAACGCCGCCTTCCAATCTGCGGATTTCGTCCCTTATCCTGGCCGCCTCCTCGAAAGCCTCCTCCGCTACCCTCTTCTGCAGTTTTTCACGCAAACCTTCAATTTCTTTTTTTATCTTTACATCGGCGCCCGCCCTGAGGGGAACCTTCCCCAGATGTTTGGGATTCCCGTGCAGGCGGCGCAAAAGGGGTACCAAAGTATCCCCGAAAGCCTCATAACAGCGGCTGCAGCCAAAGCGGCCGATCTGGCCGAATTGCGCATGAGTGAGGCCGCAGGTGTCGCACTGAAGTCCGCTGGCAGCTGCTTTCTGGGCCGCCCCGCCTCCCCCGTGGGGGAAAAATCCCATAAACCCTGAAAAAAGCTGGTGCAAAGGGAATTTACCCTCCAGAGGAAAATCGATCTCTCCCTTTTCCAAAGCACAAGCCTCGCAAAGATAAACTTCCTTCTTTTCCCCATTGATGATTTGCGTCACGTGTACGGAAGCGCTGTTTTTACCGCAAGCCTGACAGAGCATATTCCTTCCCGGCAGCAGGACCGGCCCGCTGCCGGCGCTTTCCCCCTTTCATAAAATTTTTACCTTTTAACCGAAGTACACCTGCCCGGTTAAGACGATCAGCATATTTTTTAAAAGAATGCTTCTCAACCTTGTCTGCAGGGATTCCTCATCGAGGAAGCCAAGCGTATCCAGGACGGTTTCCATAAGCTTCTGTTCCCGAAAAGAAATATATTTTTCCTCATAGATCTTTTGCAACAGCAATTTTGCCTTTTCATTGTTTATGCGTCCTTCCTGGATCTCCGGCATGAGCATGGAAAGCAGTTTTTGTGCCGGCAGGTTTAGTTTTTTAATGCTGACAAAACCTTTGCCGCCCCTTTTGCTCTCCACGATAAAACCTTTTTCCATGGTAAAACGCGTCTCTAAAACATAATTTACCTGGGAGGGAACACAGCTGAATTTTGCTGCCAGTTCCTTTCTCTTTATTTCAATATAACCATAAGCACTTAAAGTAAGCAGTTTCTTAAGGTAATCCTCCATACCATCGGCTAAATTACTCATCCCGCGGCTCCATTTCCCC
>CAZAQM010000130.1:0-5869 GCA_964487385.1 uncultured Dethiobacter sp. | reverse complement strand
AAGAAATTTTTGATCGCGTCTACCGAAGGCTGGGGGCTCAAAAGCTCATGGAACTGGCGATGTCGGTAAGAGATTGACTTTCGGGGGCAAATAATGGGACGCTTTCCGGGAAAACGCTGGTTCATGCTCATCGTTCTCCTTCAGGCGGTGGCGGGGATTGCCGGAGGGATTGGCGCGGCCGGCTATTACTATGAAAACAGGATTATACCCGGTATTGAAATCTGCCATATCCCGCTGGAGGGGCTTAGCTCCGAGGATGCCAGGGAGGAGTTATTGCAAAATCTGACCCTTCCCTCTTCCATAACCTTTTCCTGGGGCAATAGATTATTCCCTGTTCCACTGCATTCCGGGATCAGCTCCTTTAACGTCGAGGAGGCTATGGAGGGCGCCCGGAGGATGGGTGAGCTGGCGGGATCCGGCCATTATTTTTTCAACATGGTAAGGTGGGCGCCCTTGCCGGTATCCCTGGGCGTTCCTTTGTCGATCTCCTCCTCCTACCTTATAAACGAGCTGCAGGGGATAAAAAATGAGCTGGACAGGGAGCCGGAAAACGCTCGTATTGTCATCGAGGAGGGAATCCCTTTTCTAATGGATGAGGTGCCCGGATGGTCTCTCGATCTGTACCAAAGCAAAAAAATTGCGGAAGAATATTTACTGCGGGGACGTTTTGCCAGCATCCCCCTGCAGGTAGCGGAAGAGCAGCCTGCGGTTAAGCGGGCCGATCTTCCCGATGTCAGCCGCCTGATTGCCTCCTGTTCCACCCCCCTGGAGGACTCCATCGCTGATCGCCGGCACAATATCATGCTAGCGGCGGAAGCGATCGACGGCCGTATTATTGAGCCGGGTGAGATCTTTTCCTTTAATGAGGCAGTTGGCCCCTTCACGGCGGAGCAAGGATACAGGGAAGTTATCGTTATTCAAAACAGAAAATTTGTTCCCGGCATTGGCGGCGGCATTTGTCAGGCTGCCACAACACTTTACCAGGCTGCCTTGCGTGGGGAGATGGAGATCGTCCAGCGATCGCCCCATAGCAGGCCGGTTTCCTATGTCCCCCTTGGTCAGGATGCAACTGTGGCCGAGGGGCTGATCGATTTTAAGTTTTGTAATAGCCACAGCTGCCCCATCATCCTGACGGCAATAATGGATGATGACGTGCTTTCTCTTTTTATCTATGGTGCTGAAAGCGAAGCCGTGAGATCGGTGGAAATAGTTACGGAGGGCATCGAAGTTTTGGCCCCGCGCCTGCTGGAACAGCCCGATCCCAGTCTGCCCAAAGGGGTCCGGCGGCCTATCCAGAAGGGGGAGGAAGGATATCTGGTCAATGTCTATCGCATTATTAAAGGCGGGGATCGGGAAACCATAAAAGAACTTATTACTCGGGACGTGTATGTGCCAATTAACGAAGTGGTGAAGGTTGGTACAAGAGATGTTGCCAGGGGAAAAAAGTAGCATTATATGCAGGGATAGGATGCTATTCGGGGAGGTGCCCAAACAATGAATGAAAAGGATGTAACTGGCCAGGCAGGCATTGTGGATGGGAAAATTGTTGTCACCAACCCCCAGGGGGGGGGGGAGCCGGCTGTACTTTACCCGGCTGAAGAGGGATTAACAATCATTGTTAACGGTGAGCTACTCGAATCGCCGTTAAAGATATTTGAAGGGGACGTTATTGAAATAACCCCTTTAGCTTTCAGGGAAGAAGCCTACTCAACTGTTAAGATATCACCAGATGCATACACTGCAAAACTGGCCGTTTATCCGTGCACCATCACCGAATACCAACTGGTAAACACCGATATGTCTTCAAAATTGCGGCCCCAAGCAAGAAAAAATATTAAACTGGAAAAAGTTTTGACATTAAAAGATGTTAGTGCTGTACTCTCTGAAAAAAATGTTGTTTTTGGTGTTGATTTTACTCTGCTTAAAAACGTAATTGATAAATGCACCGGGGAACCGGAGATAGTGGCAAAGGGAATAGAACTTCAGGAGGGGGTAAATGGGCGTATAGAATTTTTGGCCTCGACGGAAGTAGAGGCTATCGCCTATGATGACAGCTCGCAGAAAAAGGTCGATTTTAGGGAAAGGTACCGTTTTCCTGCGGTGAAAAAGGATGATCTTATAGCTAGGGTTCATCCACCTATCCCCGGTGTTTCCGGCCAGACGGTAACGGGTAGAATAATTGTGCCCAGGCCGGTAAAAAGCGCAAGGTTTAAATGTGGGGAGGGCGTTGAATTCCTGGAGGAAAAGGGTGAGATAGTTGCCTCACAGGATGGTCGTTTTATCGTCAGCGGCAGCACGATTAAAGTCGCCGATTTGATCACGCACAGTGGGGATGTTGATCTGGAAAGTGGCAACATTCATTTTAGCGGGGATATTAGGATTTACGGCAATATCATGGAAAATGCGCTTGTTGAAGCCCAAGGCAATCTATTTGTCGAGGGCAATGGCTATGGGGCAGTTATCAGGGCAGGGGAAGGGATACATTTTAGCAAGAATTTAATTAAATGCCAGGTTGAGGGGGGATTATTTTATACCCTCTTAAAAAGTATCATTTCACAGACAAGTATGCTGGAAAAGGAATATTCTGGTTTCATGGGTGCTTTGCGGAAGGTTATGACTAGTTTGGAAAAAAAGGGTCAAAAGCTTGACAGAAACTTATTCCAACGTATTGCCAGGACGATCCTGCAAAAAATGCCTCCAAGTATGTTCGAATTGCTGGCCAAAATTACATCTTCCCTGAAGGAGAGCAGGAATCAACAATTTGATTCCCTGAAAAAAACCTTGGAACTTTTGGGGAACTTGTTAGGCGGGATGCTGCAGATAGACGGTATTGATGTACTTGATAATTTGGGATATTCCTTGCAGGCCTTCCTTGCCAAGGGAGAGGAGTTGTTGAAAAATATTCCTCCCCTTGATGCATCGTATGTGCAAAATTCAATTGTGAACCACAGTGGAGATATCAATGTTGTCGGCGCAGGCAGCTATTATTCAAGGCTGAAGGCGGGCGGAAGCGTTAACGTCGCAGGAGTTTGCCGCGGAGGGACGATAGAAGCGGGCGATGATGTGCGGGTAAAAGAATTTTTAGTTATCACCACAGAAAGTGTGGCCACCACTTCCCACATTCGTATCAAAGTTCCAGCACATTCCTTTATTTATTTTGATCTTGTACATGAAGATGTTACCGTCCAAGTTGGCAAAATGATTTACAGGTTTGACCGACACTATTCCAAAATAAAAATCGGCTATGATTCCGAAAGCGGAATGCTAAAATTAATTAACTTCTGACAAAATATCCCCTACGCCCCCCGCGCTCTTAATTATCACCTCTCTTTTTCCGTAAACCGCCCTTTATTGACAAAGAAAGAAGAATGATGTAACATTTTTTATGTAGAAGGAGTTACTTGCAAAAGGGGAGGAATATCGGTGGAAGAGATTAAAAAAAGTTTGCAGGAAGCATCTCCCGAAGGTAAGATTGCCTGTCCCATCTGTTTCAAGATTGCCCGCCAGCACAATTGCTCTGTGGCGGAAATTGGCGATCTGTGCAACCAGTTGAAAATTAAAATTGTTGGGTGTCAGCTGGGTTGTTTCAATTAGGGGTGAGGCTCTTTTGTGGTGATAAATCATGTTAACCGTATTGACCGTAGATGAGGCACAAAACCGGGTTCTGGCTTCGCTGGAGGGAAAAACGGCGGGGGTGGAGGAAATAGATCTTTCTGCCGCCCCGGGCCGGGTATTGGCGGAAGATATTTTTTCTGCCGGGCCGGTACCGCCTTTTCCCCGCTCGACGATGGATGGCTTTGCCGCCAGGAGTTCCGATACGTTTGGCGCCTCGGAGGATATTCCCGCGCTTTTACAGCTGAAGGGGGAAATACTCATGGGCGCCGCCCCGCCGGGAAGGCTGGCGGAAGGGGAGGCCATGGGCATATCCACCGGAGGAATGCTGCCTCATGGGAGCGATAGTGTGGTTATGGCGGAGCACTGCGATCTGCTTGGCGATCAGCTGGCCGTTTACAGGCCCATTGCGCCTCTGGAAAACATAATCCTTGCCGGCGATGATTTTCAGAAAAACGAACTCGTCTTGAGGAAAGGCCGTACCCTCAGGCCGCAGGATATCGGCATATTGGCTGCCCTGGGGCTTTTACGCATGAAGGTGTATAAAAGGCCCAGGGTTGTTATTATTTCCACGGGGGATGAACTGGTCACACCGGATAAAGAGCCCGGGCCAGGCCAGATCAGGGATATTAACGGGTATGCGCTTTTGGCCCAGGTGTTGGAAAATGGGGCTGAGGCACAGTACCTGGGACTTTTCCCCGACAGCGAAACCGCCCTTTACGGGGCACTTCAGGAAGCCTTGGGCCTTGGCGATGTGGTTCTGATTTCCGGGGGAACTTCCGTGGGGCGCAGGGATGTCACGGTCAGGGTTCTGGACCGCCTTCCCGGTGAAGGCGTGCTTTTCCATGGCGTTTCCATGAGCCCCGGCAAACCGGTTATCTTTGCCGCTAGCGATGGCATGCCGGTTTTTGGCTTGTCGGGCAACCCCGTTTCGGCTATGTTCAGTTTTCTTTTATTCGTTAAACCCCTCCTGCGCTGCTTTCAGGGGCTCTCGCCCTTTCTCCCCCATCAACCGGTGGTGGACGCCTTGTTGGGCACAAATTTTTCTTCCCCCGGGGGCAGAGAGGATTATGTCCGGGTGATCCTTTCCCGGGAAAGCGCCGGTGCCGCTGTCGGAAAACCCCTGGCCATGCCTGTTTTTGGGGTGTCCAGCCTTCTGCAGACGATGATCAAGGGGGACGGATATTTTGTCGTTCCCAGGGATATAGAAGGCCTTACCGAGGGGAGCCCCGTGCGCGTTTTTCTTTTCTAAATGTGGCTTCATTGCAATTGCAGACAATTTATGCCGCTCCAGCAGATTATTGAGGAGGTATTTCTATTTGGAGAGGAAAGTTTACTTAAAAAATACCCCCCTGAAAAAAGCACAGGAACTTTTCCTGGATGCCGCACTGCAAAAAGAAATGGGGGAAGAAGAGATAAGCACCGCCGAATCTGTTGGACGGGTTACGGCAAGGTCTGTTTTCGCCCGGCTTTCCTCTCCCCATTACCATGCCTCGGCCATGGACGGGATTGCCGTTAATGCTGAAGATACCTTTGGCGCTTCCCCCACCTCCCCGCAGAGGCTTCTTTTGGGGGAAAACGCTTTCTACATCGATACCGGCGGAGCCTTGCCCCAGGGCTGCAATGCGGTGATCATGATCGAGGAGCTCTATTCCCCCGAAAAGGGGAACCCCGATCTGTTGGAAATCCGTGAGCCGGCCACCCCCTGGCAGCATGTCCGCTCCATCGGGGAGGATATCGTCGCCGGCGAGATGATTCTGCCCTCTTTTCACCTCATCCGCCCTCTGGATATCAGTTCCCTGCTCAATAGCGGGAATTTTACCATTGCCGTTTTGCAGAGACCCCGGGTGGGGATTATTCCCACCGGGACGGAACTTGTTCCCCTGGGCAGCGATCCTGGGCCGGGCCAGATCATTGACTCCAATTCAGCTGCTTTTGCTGCTTTTGTAGAGTCCTGGGGAGGGGTGCCGGAGAGGCAGCCGATTCTCAAGGATGATTTTCAACTGCTGGAAAACACACTTTCGCGGGCAGCAGGGGAAAACGATCTAGTGCTCATCAGCGCCGGTTCCTCCGCCGGCAGGAAGGACCATACCTTTGGGGTATTGAGCAAGCTTGGCGAGGTCCTGCTCCATGGGGTGGCCATACGTCCGGGCAAACCGGTCGTTCTGGGCAGGATCGGGGTTACTCCTGTCGTGGGAATCCCCGGATATCCTGTGGCTGCCTATATGGCCCTGGAGCTTTTTGTCAGGCCTCTCCT
>CAZAQM010000129.1:0-5888 GCA_964487385.1 uncultured Dethiobacter sp. | reverse complement strand
GGGGGCAATCCTTTAGGGGTTTGCTGAACAATAAGCGCAGTAAAGCAGTTTCGGAGGAAGAACCGCCGCCGCCTGCGGAACCCCCGCCATCCGGGGAGGAGCAGGAGGGGCTGCCTCAGGGCGGGCCTTCTTTCCCGCAAAACGATGCGTTTTTACAACAGGTGCTGGATCTTTTCCAGGCACGGCTGATCGATGTATGAGATAAGACCGGCGATGGCTTGCTGCTGCATAATAATTAAGCACGTCAATGAAGGATTCCGCAGCACTAATTATCTTCTGCTGCAAATGGAGTTTGCAGTAGAATCATGGGGGGTATGATCGAAGATGAACGGTAAAATGGGAAAAATGCTCAAACAGGTGCAGAAGGCTCAGGCGCAAATTTTAAAGTTGCAGGAGGAGCTTGCCCAGCGGACCGTGGAAGCCACCAGCGGCGGCGGTGCGGTGCGTGCCGTCTGCAACGGCGCCAAGGAGCTGGCTGAGCTGCATATCGATCCGGAGATTTTGCAGGATGAGGAGCCGGACATGGAAATGATCCAGGATCTGGTCATTACGGCTGTTAACGAGGCCCTGCGCGAAGCGGATAAGATGATGGCCAGGGAGATGGAAAAGCTCACCGGGGGCATGGGTCTGCCTCCCAATATGTTTTAGCGCAAAGGAGAAGAGCTGATGATTTTTTCCCCAGCTATCACGAGGCTGATCGAGGCCTTCCGCCGCTTGCCCGGCATTGGCCCGAAAACAGCGCAGCGCCTGGCCTTTTTTATTCTTTCTGCGGGTAAGGAAGAGGTGGAGGAATTTGCCCGGGCCCTTTTGGAAGCCAAAAAAAAGGTCCGGCAATGTTCCCGCTGTTTTAACCTGACCGAGGAAGAGACCTGCTCCATCTGCCGTGATCCGCGGCGGGATGCCGGTTTGCTCTGCGTGGTCCAGGAGGCCCGGGATATTTATGTGATCGAAAAAACCGGGCAATACAGGGGACTGTATTTTGTCCTGCACGGCGCTCTTTCCCCTTTGGAGGGGATAGGCCCGGAGGAGCTGAAGATTCCCCTTCTGCTGCAGCGGCTTGGACAGGGTGAAATCGGGGAAGTGATCATGGCCACCAACCCCAATGTCGAAGGAGATGCCACGGCCTTTTATATCGCCGAATCCGCCAGGCCTCTGGGAGTAAAGGTAATGCGCATCGGTTTTGGCTTGCCTGTGGGAGGGGACCTGGAATATGCCGATGAGCTGACCATGTCCCGTGCTCTGGAAGCCAGAAGGGAAATGTCTTAGCCCAAAGTTGATTCATCAGGGAAGGGCGATCGAAAATTTTCCCCGGCGTGCTCCCGGGCAAGGCGGAGCACTCTTTTAACGTACTTTTGGGTCACAGGAAAAGGCGGAACCCCGCCGTACTTTTCCACATTATGCGGTCCGGCGTTATAGGCGGCCAGCGTTTTTTCCCAGTCACGAAAACGGTCAAACATCTCCTGCAGGTACCTGGCCCCCGCTTCCAGCTGCAAAAGCGGATCGGCAGCCAGCTTTGCCGGTTCAAAGCCCATGGCTCTGGCGGTCGGCGGCATGACCTGTGTCAGTCCGACGGCCCCGCTGCTGCTCACTGCTTTGGGGTTCCAGCCCGATTCCGCCTCGATCAGGCCGAGAAAAATATCTGCGGGTATTTTATATTTGCGGGCAACGTTGGTCGCCAGTGCACGCAGATCCATTTAATACACCCCTTGTTCCTTATTTCCTGCTTCTAATTTTTTCCTCCTGCTTCTTGCTTCCTGTATTTACTTGCCTCTTGTTTCTATTATATGTTAACCCCCGGTATAATGTTTTCTCTTCACGACAATACTACTGTGAAAAAGGGAAAGAGGAGAAAACCGTCATGGGCCGCAAGATAATCCTTGTTCTTATCCTTCTTCTTATCGCCGGCGGGATTTTTTTTATGTTTCCGGAAAGCGAATTTTCGACCGGCGGGAACGATTATCAACCGCTTTTTGAGATCATGGATAATGCCGGTGCCGCAGTTACCGGGGGTGAGCTGCACTACTGGGCTTCCCTGCCGCAAAAGGATAGCCGGGAGAATTACACGCTGCCGGAACTGGAAAGTTTGGCGGATGAGCTCATCGCTAAGCTGGGATGCGCCGCCGAACAGCGGGAAAACGAAAGGATACCGTCCGGAGGTGCAGCGCACCGGGCGGTGCAAAGGGAGGGGCAGTTCCTAAACGGGGCAAAGATGAAACTGTTCTTCCAACCCCTGGAGGGGGAGGGAGGCGAGACGATCCACTTTTTCCTGATCATCGATGGAGGGGAACCCCGCAGCTTGGCAGAACTGGCAGCCCGGGCGCCTGCTTTGCTGGATGGTAGGATGGTTGGCAGCACCTTGTCCTTTTGCCTGATGGGGGAGATGGAAAAGGAGATGGAGCCGCGGGAGATGGAAAGGTTTGCCAACCTGCTCATCCAGGGGATAGGCGGAAAGCGGGGAGAGGGGATTCGTGACGGTCAGATGGTCAGCGTCACCGGCTATTATCCCCGATTGGGCGATTATTTCCAGGCCGGAAGGGAGCGACTGAATTTAAATATTGCCCTGCGCCGCAACGATCTGCATGGGGGTACCTGCATCTGGGCAGCGACCCCCCTTATCTCCGGCTGGTACTAAAGAATGCCGCCCCAAAGGAGGCAGGTGAACAGTTTGTCCAGGATCCTTATCGAGGGGGGTATTCCCTTAAAGGGAGAGGTGCGGATCAAGGGCGCCAAAAATTCCAGCCTGCCGATTATGGCTGCTTCCCTCCTGGCTGCCGGGGAGGTTAGCCTGGCAGAGATACCCGATCTGGAGGATGTGCGGACCATGTCCCGGCTCTTGCACCTTCTGGGGGTAAAGGTCCGCCATGACCGCCGGGGGGAGAGAATCTGGCTGGATTCCCGGCGTCTGATTACGTTTACGGCTCCTTACGGCCTAGTGCGGCGCATGCGGGCTTCCTTTCTAATCGCCGGGCCCCTTTTGGCCCGTATGGGCAGGGCACGGATTTCCCATCCCGGAGGCTGTGCTATCGGGGTGCGCCCCATCGACCTGCACCTCAAGGGACTGGCGGCTATGGGTGCCGACTTTACCATGGGTGATGGCTATATCGATCTCCTGGCCCCAAAACTAAAGGGGGCGCATATCTATCTGGACTATCCCAGCGTGGGGGCCACAGAAAATATTCTTATGGCTGCCGTGCTTGCCGGCGGTATAACGCGGATCGAAAATGCCGCCGCCGAGCCTGAAGTGGCCGATCTGGCCAATTTTCTTTGCAGCTTGGGGGCCCGCATTCAGGGAGCGGGGGGCCCCACACTGGTCATCGAAGGGGTGGAATCGCTCCGGGGATCCGCTCCGGGAAAACCCTACAGTATCATTCCCGATCGCATCGAGGCCGGGACCTTCATGGCCGCCGCAGCCATCACCGGGGGCGATCTGCTCATCGAAAATGTCGTCCCCGGGCATCTTACCTCTGTCAGTGCCAAATTGAAAGAAATTGGTGCCGGGGTGGATATCATCGGCAGCCGGGCAATCCGGGTGCGGGCCGGGGGGCACCCCAGGGCAGTGGAGATAAAGACCCTCCCTTACCCCGGTTTTCCTACGGATTTGCAGCCCCAGTTTATGGCCCTCCTGACCGTGGCCCAGGGGACCAGCGTTATCAGGGAGACCGTTTTCGAGGAACGTTTTACCCATGTGGAAGAGCTCTTGCGCATGGGGGGGAGGATTCGCCTGGAGGGGCGCAGTGCCATTATCAGCGGAAGGCCGTTTCTGCAGGGGGCTGCTCTGCGCGCCGCTGACCTGCGCGGCGGGGCAAGTCTGGTCCTGGCCGGATTGGCTGCCCGGGGGATCACCGAGATAAAGGGGCTCCAGCATATTCGCCGGGGATACAGCCGCCTGGCGGGCAGACTACGCTCCGTCGGGGGGCGTATCTTTATTTCCCCGCACTAGTTACGCAGCTGTACTTCCGTCCCCCGATAATAAAAATCCAAGATTTCACGGAAACTAAAGCCTTGGGCGGCCATCCCATCTGCGCCGTACTGGCAAAGTCCTACCCCATGGCCGTAACCCCGGGTGAAAAAGATGATCCGGTTCCCCTCTGCCTGCCAGCGGAAAAATGTGGAAGGGAGGCCCAGGAGGCGCCGGATTTCCTCGCCCCGGTAAAGGCCATCCCCATTGCCGATTTTCAGCAGCATATTGCGGCCGCTGCTGCTCTTTTGCACGACTTCTAAAAGAGGTATATTGTCCTCCCGCAGAACCGGGAGCACGTTTGTTTCCATTCTCAATGCTGCCGCATAGGCGGCCGAATCCAGATAAAGCTCAGCGGTATAGTGGGGGGAATGGCGGCAAAAACTGCATTTTACATTTTGCAGGTAGGGGATATCACAACCTTCTTTCCAGGCATCGGCAGCCTTTTCTGTTTCCCCCCCGCATGTGGAGTGATAGACCGTCTGGGCCAGTTCCCCGCGGTAGAGCAGGACCATTCCCCGCGTCTCCTGTACCGCTTCCCCGATCTTTTCCAGATATAGGGGCGCTTCTTCTGCAGTCCACTTTTCTGCCATCGTTTGCCGATCCTCCCAGGCCTGGCAGCATCTGCTGTCGGTGCAAAGATCGGCACCGGGGTTCTCCGTGCATCCCCCCCCCAGCCTGCCGGCTTTAGCCAGGGCATATGTGCGGGCGATGACCGCCTGTGCCTTGAGGGCTTCCGGGTGGAAAGAAGCCGGCATCTCTGCAGCAATCACCCCGATAATATACTCCTCCAGCGGTAGTTCGATAACCTTCTTTTGCTCTGCATGGTAAATCTTCAAAATACGTTCCCCTTTTACCTCGGAGGGCAATTGCCCGACCTGCGCCTCCTCTAAATGATTGCCGCTATCACTGCTTTCCCATTGCCAACAGTTCCCCACCAGCAAAGCAGGCAGAAGAATTAGCGAAAAAGAGATCGACAGAAGATATAGTAAAAATTTTTTCCACAAGGCCCTTTTCCTCCGGCTGCATCTTATGTCCTTATTGTATGTGCGCGCCTGCGGGATTATTAAACGTTGATCCCGCTAAATTTAAGCATGTTCTGCTGCATAAGACTATGGTTTGCCTTGGCAGTGTGTTCTTCTTTTGTTTATATTTGGCTGTCATTGGACATACTATTTCTATTGCTACCTGATGGTACGGAGGTGATCTGTTTGTCTCTTTGGCAAAAGGGGCCCGGCAGAATCTGGAGAGGTTTCGCTGGGAGCCTGCTAAAAAAAAGGAAAAATGTTGATGATGTTTCAAGTGGGGACAGGCATGCGGCAGAGAAATCTGCCCCGGAAGCAGCAGGGAAACGCTTTTTCCCCCGCTTTTTCACCTATTCCGGCGGTCTTTGCCTGGCGGCTGTCCTCGTGCTCGCCCTGGTCGTTTTTATGCAGGCGGGTGTCATACCGGCGCCCGGTATTCCAAGCTTTGAGCGGGCCGGCGAAGGGGTGGTCGGGGAGGAAAGCGATTCCGCTGCCCCATTGGAAAAAGGTGATGGGGAAAAGGACCTTATTGGCCCGGAAGTCCGGCCGGCCGAGGATTTATCTGCCCAAACCGGGGAAAACCCGGCGCTTGCGGAGGGGGATTCCGCTACTGCCGGGAGGGATCTTTGCCAGGATATCTATGCTGAGGTTATCGATATGATCGATGTGGAGGATTGTCCCGCGGTCATTTCCCCGGCTGCCCCGTTGCCCCGCTGGCATCTCCACGCGGCTTACGGGGGTTACATCAGCGACACCCTGCCTTCGGGCGGGCTCCTGCACCGCCGCAGCCAGGGAATCTTTCTGGAAGGGGCTCCCGGAGCCTCCGTTTCGGCCTTGTGGGATGGTGTCGTGGCCGCTGCCGGCGAGAAAAGTTTTACCGGCGGCAGTTTTGTCCTTCTGGAACA
>CAZAQM010000128.1:0-5917 GCA_964487385.1 uncultured Dethiobacter sp. | reverse complement strand
TTTTTTTAGCGGATATGATCGTATGGGGTAAGGCCTGCCGGTTTTGCAGTCCGGCGGGGAAACTGTCCCATCGAATGCCCGGGAAATAAAAGGGAGGAGATCGCCAGCCAGATGCCCCCGGGCGCCATTTTGTTCCGCCAGAAGATCCCCGGCCAGGCCGTGGAGGTAAACCCCGGCAATTGCCGCCCATTCGGCGGAAATCCCCCCGGCAGCCAGCGCCGTTACCAGGCCGGTCAGCACATCCCCCGATCCCGCTGTGGAAAGAACGGGATTTCCTGTGGGGTTGACAAATACCTCCCCATCCGGGAGGGCAACAACGGTATGCGCGCCCTTTAGGACGACAATGCATTTCCATTCGCGTGCTTTTCCCGCCGCGACTTCCCACCTTTTCTCCCCGATGGCCGCCGTCTCCCCGCCGATCAGGCGGGCCATCTCCCCAGGGTGGGGGGTAACAACGACGGGTGCACTTTTTTTTGCTAGGAGGCCGGTATCAAGGGCCAAGGCCCCCAATCCGCCGGCATCGATGATCATGGGCAGCGCTATTTTGCTGAGCAGGCCTCCCAGCAGCTCCAGGGTTGGGCGGTCCGGATCCAGGCCGGGGCCAAAAGCCAGCGCCTGGCATTTGCCGGCCAAGGCGAGGATTTCGGCCAGACCTTCGGGGGATATATTGCCTTGGCCATCCCCCGGGAAACCTCGAATTATTATTTCCCGAAGCTTGGCCTCCAGAACACTGCCCATCTCCCCGGCGATCCCTGCATATACCAGTCCGGCCCCGGCGCGCAGGGCTGCCTCACAGGCCAGGGCTGCCGCACCGGTCATACCTTTCGAACCGGCCAGGATGAGGGCCCGCCCGGATGATCCCTTATGGCCATCCATCTCCCGGCAGGGCAACTGCGCTTTGACCATTTCCCCTGTCACCAGATTTTCCCTGATGGAGGAGGAATCGGTCAGCTCATGGGGAATGCCTATGTCGGCAACAAAAACCTGCCCGGCATATTTCGCCCCCGGAAAGAGCAAAAGGCCCCGCTTGGGCAGAGCGAAAGTAACCGTATAATCTGCGGCTACCGCTTCCCCGAGGACTTCTCCCGTATCCGCGGAAACACCGGAGGGGATATCCACTGAAAGGACTTTGGCCGGGCTTGCATTGATCGCTCTGATAACCCCGGCAAAGGTTTCCCTGACCCTGCTGCGAATCCCTGTACCGAGCAAAGCATCCACGATCAGATCAGCTGCCTGCAGCTCCCCGGCAGCCTTGGAGGGCTCCCCTTCCTGTACCAGCAGAACATCCCTGCCCCCTTTCAGAAAAATATCATAATTTACGGCGGCATCCCCTTTATAGGCCTCCAAAGCCCCCATAGCCCAGGTTTCCACGCGGTAACCCAGCCTTAGCAGATGCCTGGAGATGACAAAGCCGTCTCCGCCATTGTTCCCGCTACCGCAAAAAACGATTATTTTCCCCTCATTAGCCCGGGGCCGCAGCCTGCAGATCATGGAGACAACCTGCAGGCCAGCATTTTCCATCAGCACCACGCCCGGTATACCATAGGCGCCAATGGCCTTTCCATCGATTTCCCCCATTTTTTCGCCGGAAACAATTTTCACTTTTCGCAGACACCCCCAAAGTTTGATTCTAATTAATATTTTACCATAAAAATGCAGAGAGCAAAAACCGGGAAGAAGTCCCCAGGGTTTTAAGAAAACCCTTTTATTTCCCGGTCGTTATGATAATATTAAATTGCCCATGCTCAAAACCACAAAAAGGAGGGGTACCCCAAAAATGAATCTCTTTCCCTTAATTATAACTATTATTTGCTTTATCGCCGGTATTGTCGGTACTGTGCTCCCACTGCTCCCCGGCGTAACCGTTATCTGGGCGGGCATGCTGCTCTATGGGATCCTGACCGGTTTTCCGGCGGGGCTATCGCTGGGTTTCTATTTCCTGCAGGCCCTGGCTGCCTTGTTGGTTATGGGAACGGATTACCTGGCCGCCACTTTGGGGGTCAAGGGTTCGGGGGGCTCCAGGGCAGCCGTATGGGGGGCCGCCTTGGGACTTTGTTTAGGCATTTTTATGGGCCCGGCCGGAATCATTATCGGGCCTTTTTTGGGCGCCCTGGCAGGCGAACTTCTAAATGGGTTTCCGCTGGATAGGGCCCTGCGCTCCAGTTTTGCCTCCCTGGTTGGTTTGCTGGGGGGGATTATTGTGAAACTGGGGATTGAAGTGGCGATGATCATCTGGTTTTTGAAACGCATAACTCCTTTGCAGTGAGGGATTATGGCCCGGCACATTGCCCTGGGGAAAGGTGCCGCCGGGTGTGCCCGGGTTCATTTCGCTCATTTTCTGCAGATCGATGTTCTCGGTAAAGCGCTTATCCTCCTCAGAGGCAATCTGCGGATGAAAAGCCGCATCCAAACTGGCGGAGATAACCATGGAGATATCCTCGATGAGGACATCGATCTCCTTGGGCGTGACGATCAAGTCCCCGGCAAATGGATCCAGCACCTCTTTAATAACATTCCTCTTTTCCGCCCAATCCATTTTTTGCATGATACCAGCCAAAACATTGCCCTGGGGGGACTCCTTTTTCATCGCCTCGGCAATTTTTTCCATGCTGTCTCCGGCAATAGTCACCGCATCGACGACAGTGGGCACCCCAATGGCATAAACGGGAACCCCCATTGTTTGGCTGTTAATGGCCAGACGACGGTTTCCCACCCCTGAACCGGGGACAATACCCGTATCAGAAACCTGGATGGTGGTATGTAGACGGCTCATGCGATGGGCGGCCAGCGCATCCACGGCAATAATGAGATCAGGCCTGACGTGTTCGGCAATGCCGCGGATGATCTCCCCCGTCTCGATACCGGTAATCCCCAAAACTCCGGGGGAAACAGCGCAAACAGAGCGGTACCCCTCCCCCAAAATTTCCGGTTTCAATTTGAGAATATGCCGGGTTACAAAAAGCTCCTGGACCACCCGGGGACCCAGGGCATCGGGAGTAACATTCCAATTTCCCAGCCCGATAACCAGAACGCTTTTTTGGCCGTTGAGATTAAACATGCGCCGCAATTCCTTGTAGAAAACCTGTATGACTTTGTCCTGTAAGGCGGTATTCTTTTTCTTCAGTCCGGGCACTTCCAGCGTGATGTAATTGCCGATGGGTTTGCCCATCCTGGCCGCCCCCTGCTCGGTGGTCACGGAGACCCGGTGGATAGTAATATCCTCATCGCCTTCTTTTTCAGAGCGGACCCCCTCGACCACCCCCTCTGCGCCCAGGACCTCGTGAGCTTCCAGGGCCAGATCGGTGCGAATGTTAAAACCGGGGATGAAACCGTCGTGTTTACCCGATTCCCCTTCTGAAAAATTAAAACCCGTCATATAAACCCGCGGGAAAAGGCAGCCCGGCTATTTATCCCGTAACTAACCCTGCTTTGAACAAATCGCACCTTCTCCAGCAGGTAATCCCCCCTTTTCGGTTTAATTTTTTTTAGCATAACCAAAAGCGGGGAACTATACTCAGCTGGTTTCTTTATTCTTTTCCATGCAGGTTCAGTTGCAGCGGTGTTTCCATGTAGAGGCTGCGGCTGGGAAAAGCAACAGAAACCCCTTCATTTTCCAATATATCCAGTATTCTAAAATTGATTTCTTCCTTGACTTTCAAATATTCTCCCCAGTTTGTGGTAACTGTAAAAAAATAGAGGAAAATATCCAGGCTGCCTTCATTAAAACGGTCAAAAGAGACAAAAATTGTCTCCTGATGTACTTCGGGATGATTTTCCAACATTTCCCGGATCAGCTGCACACATTTTCTTAACTTTTCTGCCGGGGTAGCGCGGGTTACGCCCAAATAAAAATTAATTCGTCGCTTGCCCATACGCGTCCAGTTCGTAATCGGTTCATCAGCCAGTTTTTTATTGGGCACGGTAACCAGAGCCTGGCCAAATGCCCGAATTTTTGTGCTCCTAAACGTTATATTTTCTACCGTCCCTTCCACGCTGGGCGTGGCAATCCAGTCTCCGATAGTAAAAGGCTTGTCGGTAATAATCACAACCCCGCCGAAAATGTTGGCGAGAGCATCCTGCGCCGCCAAGGCCACGGCCAGCCCACCCAACCCCAGCCCGGCGATTAAGCCGCTGATCTCATAACCCCACTCCTGAGCAATAATGCTCAAAGCCAGTGCAATAATAATAATCTTAATAATTTTACTGAAAAAGGGAATAAGAATGCGATCTATTTGCAGGTTAAACTTTTTTATGGCGGCTCCGGAAAAAAATGTCCCGGCCAGGTTATACAAACTCCATGTAACAAGAAGAATAATAGCGACGCGTAATAACTTGAGCAGCAAAATATCTTGTGGCGAACTTAGAGGTAAAATTGTAAAAGCAAAGTAGAGACCCAGAATAATAAAAAGGGTACGCATCGGAGCTTCAAAGGCAAGCAAAAAGAATTCATCATATTCCGTCGAAGATTTATGTGCAAGCTTAAGAACTATTTTAAAGATATAAAGGGTAAACATCTTGCGCAAAAAGAGAAAAAATAAAAAAACCAGGGCAGCTGCCGCAATATTTACCCACCAGGCATTTGCATATAACATAATTATCTGCTGTATTTCCTGCACTGGCAATCCAATCTTCATGTAATCCAATTTTCATACAACCCAATCTTGATTCTGCTACATAAATTCCATGGTTCACGACCCAAAACCAATTTCGTTTTATGCAGCAGAACATAATTAATGCAGTGTAATCATCTTTATGTAATCCAAGTGTAACGTCCGGCAGCTTGTATATGGCATGGCACGGTTTAAGGTGCACTACTGCTTGTTAATTCCTGATTTTTCCATCCCCTGCAGGGCCCGCCCGGCTTCGATAACCAGATCGCTCAAATGGGAACAGCCTTCGGGTCCGGTGAGACGGGAGATGATCTTTTTTTTGTTTTCCGGGATGAGATGCATCCCTTCCAATTCCTGCAGTTTGGGTAGCGCTCCACTGCAAACAAGGTTGGGAATACGCAAAAAATTTCCTTTCGCTTCCGCCAGAAAATACGGGGAATCGGGGGAATTTAAAACCTTGAGAGTGATCGCCATTTCGTGAAAGGAATCGCTGAGATGGCCGTGGATTAGATAGGTTTTTTCCTTTTTTTCCTCCCCGCCCTTCTGCTCAAAAACAAAGATACCCCTGTTGCGGCTAAAAAGAAAATCGGACCTTTCCTGCCCCTGGGTATAGGAGTATTCCGGCACCCTTCCCGCAAGCTTGCTGTAAAGTATGCATGAATCTGCATATACGCCGCTAAAATAGCGATCATATTCCTGCAGGGAGGCATATCCCCTTTCCGGAAGGAGGAAAAGCTCCGCCTGCAGAACATTAGTGATAAGTTCCAAAAAAAGATTGGCAAAATGTTCCCGTTCCGGCAGCGGAGGAGCCGCTGGCCCCGGTTCACTGCTGCCGGGCTGCCCCGGCTCGCAGAGGTGCGAAGAAACCAGCCTGGTCTCACCCCAATCCAGGATCGCCTTTTTCAGATTTCTGGCCTCCTTGAGATAAACGCTGTGACCATGCAGGAAGATGAGGGAAAGGGGCCTGATTATCTCCCGATTGGCACGGGGCCTTTCCAGGACAGCACCCATTATGGTAAAATCCTTTGCCGAAAGAAGAAGTCTCAGATTGTCTTCCTTGCCGGTTTCCTGAAAGTTAAGCTCTACCTCAATGAAGTTTTTCCCCTGGCGGCGTATCTGCACGTTTTGGAAGCACTGCCATAAAACACGCCCGCTTTGTCCATAATTCATTGATAGTTTCTCCTTATAATATTTCCGCAAATTTATATCTGATTCGATGTGACCAATCCGCAATCCGCAGCAAATTTAAAGCTCCAATATTTCCTGCATATCTTTTGATGGTGCTATCTTAAACAGCGGATAAAGAG
>CAZAQM010000127.1:4916-5917 GCA_964487385.1 uncultured Dethiobacter sp. | reverse complement strand
TCCAGACGGAGATCATTCCCGAGCTATATCAGCAGGGCGATTATATCGTCAATACAAAAAAACGCTATAGCGCTTTCTACCAAACCGATCTGGAATTCCTGCTGAGAAGAAGGTTAAAAGCTGATTCCTTGATCATTACCGGAATAAATACCTCCAGTTGTTGCCTGTGCTCCAGCTTCGATGCCACGAATATGGACTTTACCGTTTATATGGTCGAGGATTGCATGGACAGCATGGACGGCCCGGAATTTCATGAGGCAGCTTTAATGCTCATGAACAGGATCATCGGTCAGGTTGTAAAAGCTGATGAATTTTTGGAAAGGCTATGAAAGGGGCGAAGCAATAGATGAAACTGGCTACTTTCAAGTTCAATGGCCAGATGAAGGTCGGGGCTATCTTGCCGGATAACTATCTTTTGGATCTGCAGAGAGCCTGCGCCCTTTATCTGTCCGAAAAAGAAAATGATCTGCAGGCTGACGGCCTGGCCCAGGTACTGATACCCGGCAGCATGGTGGAGTTCCTGCGCGGCGGAAGGCTGGCCCAGGATGCTGCCGAGGCTGCTTATCAACATGCAAAGGATCTGGAGCGGAGGCGGCAGGGCATTAACGGGGAATGGCTGTTTTACTCCCTGAAGGATGTCAAAGTGGAGACTCCCCTCAGGCCCCTGACGGTTATGGGAGCCGGACCGGGCCTGGAGGAGCCGCAGGATCCGCAGATGCACAACTATATCGAGTTCTATTTGAAATCTGAGCATACGGTTGTCGGCCCGGGGGCGCCGATACTTTATCTGCCGGAGCAGGCACAAAATTTTGACTGCAACGTGGAGCTGGGCGTGATCATTGGCAAGGGCGGACGCCATATCCCCGAGGACAGGATCATGGAACATATCTATGGTTTTACCGTGATCAACAATGTCTATTGCGAAAAACTGCAGGTGGGCTGGGAAGGAACGATGTTCCATGTGCGCTACAGCGAGGGGACTTCTTTCGATAATGCCTGTC
>CAZAQM010000127.1:0-4904 GCA_964487385.1 uncultured Dethiobacter sp. | reverse complement strand
TGAGGTGGGGGATCCCGAAAATCTGGGGATGCAGCTCTATGTCAACGGAACGCTCAGGGACAGCACAAATACGAAGGAGCTGCTGCGCGGCGTCAAGGAATTCGTCAGCTACTGCTCCACCTTTCTTACCCTCGAACCGGGTCTGTTGATCCTCTGCGGCAGCCCCATCGGCCCTGTCCTGGGCAAAGATGCGGAGGGTCACCCGGTGATCAAGGATCTGCGGCAGAACCCCACCTATTTAAAGCCCGGCGATATAGTGAGATCGGTTGTGGAAAAGGTCGGCGAGTTGGAAAATCCCGTCGTTGAATGGAAAGGAGGAAGATAGGCATGCGTCTGGTAACCTACGAAGCAGGAGGCGCACCGTCCCTGGGCGTTATCTTTGAGGGCAGAGTCTATGATTTACGGGAAGGCTATGCTGCCTTGTTAAAGGAAGAGGGGCATCCCCTGGCTGAGAAGATCGCTGCCGTCAGATTCCCTTCTTCTATGGCAGCCTTTATCGAGGGCGGTGAAAAAGCTCTGGAGGCAGCCCGGGGCACCCTGCAGTATCTCGGCAAAGCACAGCTGCCCGGTTATGATTTTGCGGATATTACACTAAAGGCGCCCCTAATTCCCAGGACGATCATCTGCGGGGGGGCAAACTTCCATGATCACCTGGACGAGACACATCGCTCCAAACCCACGGAAGTGGAGTTTTTTCTCAAAAGTCCCCATGCCGTGGCCGATCCCTTCCAAAAGGTGCAGTATGAGGAAAGGGTTACCCGCAAGTATGATTATGAGGTGGAGCTGGGGATTATTATCGGCAAACCGGCACGCCACGTCAGGCGGGAAGAAGCCCTGGACTATGTTTTCGGCTATACGATCTTTAACGATATTTCCGCCCGGGATCGCCAGGTGAGGCCCTGGGGGAAGGATAACTTCCAGCTCCGCTTCGGCGAAGGGAAGTCCTATGATACCGGGGCGCCGGTAGGGCCGTGGATCGTCACCAAAGATGAGCTCGGCGATGTCAGCAACCTGGCCCTGCGCACGACCATCAGCGGCGAGCTGAGGCAGAACAACAATATGAGCAATATCATCTGGGACGTGCCGGCCCTGGTAAGCTACTATTCCACCTATATGACCCTCCTGCCCGGCCTGCTGATTGCCAGCGGCACCCCCGGCGGCCCGGCCCTGGGCTCGGACCTGGAATTGGGAGCGGATCCCTACGAGCGCAAGGACGGGGTCAAGCGGGGCGGCTATATGAGACCCAAAGATGTCATGCGTCTCGAGATAGAGAAAATCGGTGTTTTGGAAAATGTTATTGATTATTAATTATAACTTTTATCTGCGAAAGGAGGGATATAGATGAAAACCATCGAGGTTTCGGAGAAAACGTACATGGCCCTGGAAGCTCTTTTAAAAGAGGGAGAAAATATGGATAAGCTGATCAACCGCCTGGTTATGGCGGCAAGGGCCTCCGGATTGTTCCATCAAAAAAAGTAGACCAAGTCAGGGGAGGTATGAGCTAAATGTCTGAACGCACGTTGATTTCCTCATTTGTTATTCCCAAGGAAACGGCCAAGGCCTTTGTAGTCCGCGAGGGCCAGGTGCTGAGAATTATTTGCCACGAAGGACCACAGACGGCAGATTTTAACGCTTGGGTGCTGGGCAATTACGATGAATATTTTTCTGCCGGCCGCACCCGCTTTTTCACTGGGATTCACCCGCGCAAAGGCGATTATCTTTACACGAATCCCGGCCGGGATCGCATTATGTGGCAGATCATCGAAGACACCGTCAAGCACACGGTAAGCGAAAGCGGCGCCACAGCCCACGATCTGCTGTTCCCCAGATGCAGCAAGATCGTCTTTGAGGAGCCCTTCGGGATTAAGGATCACGGCAGCTGCCAGGATAGCTTTGCCGCGGCGGTTGCCCCCTTTGGCCTGGGGCCGGACCGTGTCCACGATACGCTGAATGTTTTTATGAAGACCGGCGTGGATTCTGCGGGCAATATTTTCATCGAGCCCCCCGATGCAGTTACCGGGGACTACTGCGATCTGCTCTGCATGATCGACTCCCTGGTGGCCATTTCCGCCTGCCCCGCCGGGGATATCCATGCTACCAACGGGTATGAAAACAAACCCTTGAAGATCGAAATTTACGAATAGAATCTTTCTGTTAGGAGGGTATTGCTATGGATAATAAAGTGAATGTTTCCAAGGATATCCCCAGGCCCCTGGCTCATTATGCTGTAGCACGCCGGGCAGGACAAATGCTTTACCTTGCCGGAATTGTGGCAGCCGATCCCAAGCGGGGCATCGTGATCAAAAGCTACCGGGATTTGGAGGACGAGGCCGGCAGGGCACTGGAAACAGGCGATATGTCCGTCGATTACCAGGAAGGCCGGGTGGCGGCGCAAACGTGGTTCATCTTTTCCACGATGAAAAGAATTCTCGAGGAAAACGGCACCTCGCTGGATAACGTGCTCAAGCTGACCACCTATATGAAGGATATTTCCCAGTTTCCGGCTTATGTCAAAATTAGAACGATGTTCTTCCCGGAAAACCCGCCGGCAAGCACAGTCGTAGAGATCAAGAGGCTCCTGCCCACGGACGACTCGCTGTTGGAAGTCGAAGCGGTAGCCTATATCCCGGAAGGCAGCTAGACCAATGTGATCAGCCTGGCGGCTGGAAAGGGCAATGTCCGGCTGCCAGGCACCCTCTGTAAAAATGGTTACTTCAAAAGGGGAATATTTATGGCCAATCTTTTAAGGATGACCGATATTTCTAAAACATTCGGGGGAATTCATGCCCTTCGCAATGTCAATTTTGAACTAAATGAAGGGGAGGTCCACGCTCTTCTGGGAGAGAACGGGGCGGGGAAATCCACCTTGATCAAGATCCTTTCCGGAGTCTACCTGGCCGATTCCGGCGAGATCACCCTATCCGGGCAAACCGTCACGGTTCGGGATCCGGCCGAGGCCTGCCGGCTGGGGATCAGTACCATCTTTCAGGAGCTAAACGTCGTACCGGAGCTGACCGTCGCCGAAAACCTGATGTTGGGGCGCGAGCCGGTAAAACCCCTTTTCGGGATGCTGGACAGGGCCACCTACAGGAAAAAATGCCGGGAGGTGCTGGAAACCCTGCACATTTCCCTTCCCCTGGATACGCCGGTGAGGAGGCTGAACACGGCAATGCAGCAGATGGTGGAGATCGGCAGGGCTCTATTGATCGACGCAAAGATAATCGTCATGGACGAGCCTACGGCCTCCCTCTCCGAGGCAGAGGTGGAGAGCCTTTTTCAATTGGTAGGCGAACTAAAAGGAAAAGGGGTTTCCATTATCTATATCTCCCACCGCCTGGAGGAAGTGATCAGCATCTGCGATCGAGCCACGATTCTGCGCAATGGCGAAGTCACCGCCGAGTGCAAAAAGGAAGAGCTGACTCTGGAAAAGATCATTAAAAATATGGTGGGGTATGAGGTAAAGGACAGATATCCCAAAGAGCGGCATGCTATCGGCGAAACAGTTTTGGAGGTTAAAAATTTGGCTTCTGATGATCTTTTTTCCGAGATCAGCTTTACGGTCAGGGCCGGGGAAATTTTGGGATTGTCCGGCCTGGTGGGCTCGAAAAGGACCGATGTAGTCCAGGCAATTTTTGGGGCGGACAAATATGATGAGGGCGAGGTTCTGCTGGGCGGGGAAAAAGTGCCCGGCGGCAGCGTGGAAAAAGCTGTGGAAATGGGTATTGCACTGATTCCGGAGGAACGGAAAAAACAGGGTCTGGTCATGGGCCTTTCCATTAAAAAAAATATTGTCCTGCCGCTGCTGCGGGGAATTTCCTGCTGTGGAGTCATCAGCTTGCGGGAAGAGACTAAAATAGCAGAACACATGAGAAAGCAGCTGCAAATTAAAGCAGGATCGCTAGAACAAGAGGTACAGGACCTAAGCGGGGGCAATCAACAAAAAGTTGTGTTGGCGAAATGGCTGTATGCCAGGCCAAAGCTGGTCATCCTTGACGAACCAACGCGGGGGATAGATATCGGTGCAAAAATAGAGGTTTACCGGCTAATCAATAATTTGGCGGCGGAGGGTGTGGCCATTATCTTGGTTTCCTCGGAGCTACCGGAAATAATGGGGATGAGCGATTACATTATCGTCATGAGCAAAGGCAAGATAACCGGCACCTTCAAAAACGAGGATATTACAGAAGAAGAAATACTAGCTTGCGCATTTGAAACACAGGGGAGGTGCTAGCATTTTGAACGCCCGGGGCTTTTTGAGAAAATTGCCACAGTTTGGTCTTCCCATTGCAACGGTGATCCTCTTTATCTTTTTGAGTTTTACCGCACCAAGTTTCCTGACCAGCTATAATATACAAAACATTTCCAGGCAGGTTGCCGCTCTGGCAGTGGCCGCCTTTGGGCAGGCAATCGTCGTTATAACCGCAGGGCTCGATCTGTCGGTGGGAGCGACGATGGCTTTGGTCAGCGTGTTTTTTGCCCTAGGCACGCTGAAATTCGGCATGTTTATCGGTATACTGATCGCCCTGGCCATCGGGTTGATCGTGGGGATCCTCAACGGAACAATTGTGGCCCGTTTCGATATCTCTCCCTTTATCGTTACGATGGGGATGGCCTCCATAGCCCGCGGTGTTGCCCTGACGATTACCGGCGGCACTCCTGTTCACGGCATGACGGACAGCTTCGCCGAGATAGGCGTAGGTTCCATTTTGGGAATACCCAATCCCATACTCATTGCCTTCATAGCCTTTTTCGTCTGCTTTTTCATGTTGATGTATACACGCCTGGGCCGGCATATCTATGCGGTGGGCGGCAACAAGGAAGCGTCGCGGCTTTCCGGGATAAAGGTCGATTGGTGCACGGTTAAGGTCTACCTTATCTGCGGCCTGTTGGCAGCCGTGGCGGGG
>CAZAQM010000126.1:0-5993 GCA_964487385.1 uncultured Dethiobacter sp. | reverse complement strand
TGGCTGCTGATTTCAGCAAACACATTGCAAATTGAGTTTATGCAGTAGAATCAACAATAAGTGGTATCAGAGCAACAGATTTTGTTCTGCCGCACATTCTTTGGCAAGTGCTTATGCAGTTGAATTATAAACAGGGTGGGGGATTGGACAATGAAAAAATTTGTAGAGGACAGTATTAACGAGATTAGTAAAAAAGTTGGCAGGGAGGGGCGGGCAGTCTGCGGACTGAGCGGCGGCCTTGATTCTTCTGTTGCTGCTGTTCTGGTTCACCGGGCTATCGGGCAGCGCCTGACCTGCATAATTGTTGATAATGGTTTGCTGCGCAAGGGGGAAAAGGAAGAGGTTGTAAAGACTTTTGGCAATAAGTTTCAAATGAAACTTATTGCCGTGGATGCCCGGGATGAATTTTTAGACCTTTTGCAGGGAGTTACCGATCCGGAAGAAAAAAGAAAAGTTATCGGCAATCATTTTATCCACGTTTTTGAAAGGGAAGCCGAAAAAATCGGCGATATAAAGTATCTGGTTCAGGGGACGCTTTACCCTGATATTGTGGAAAGCGGAACAGCCACTGCGCCGATTATCAAATCCCACCATAATGTGGGGGGGTTGCCCGATGATATGAAACTTTCCCTAATCGAACCCTTAAAAAATTTGTACAAGGATGAGGTGCGCAAGCTGGCTCTGGAACTGGGGCTCCCCGAGGAAATTGTTTGGCGGCATCCCTTTCCCGGCCCCGGCTTGGCCGTGCGCGTCTTGGGAGAAGTAACACGGGAGAAGGTGGCAATCCTTCAGGAGGCAGATGCCATCGTTATAGAAGAGATCAAAAAAGCGGGGCTTTACAGGGAAATCTGGCAGGCCTTTGCCGTTCTGCCCAATATCCTCAGCGTCGGGGTCAAGGATGGAAAACGCCTTTATGGCCATACGGTTGCCCTGAGGGCTGTTACTAGCCAGGACGCCATGACAGCGGACTGGTACCGTATGCCCTATGAGGTTTTGGAACGTATTTCGGGCCGTCTGGTCGGGGAGATCCCCGAGGTTAACCGCTTCGTCTACGACCTGACGGCTAAGCCACCATCGACTATAGAATGGGAATAGACGCTAAAATGCCCCTGAACCCGATAAATACAAGGGTTATAGGGGCATTTTTTATGGGAGCCCGGGAAACGGGATATATAGCAGCTTCATAATTTCCTTTTGCGTTTCATAAACCCCTTCGGCGATGAAGGCCACGAAAGGGCCATCGTCCTTATGCGTATGCTCCAACGTCTCTATATATTCCTGACGCAGAACCGGGGGGATTATGGCCAGCATGTACCCATCCTGGGTAAGTGCGGTATTCATCAATAGTCTGGCGGCCCTTCCGTTCCCGCCGATGAAGGGGTGGATAAAAACAAACCGCTTGTGAAGCCGGGCGGCGAACTCCACCGGGTGGAAAGGCAGGGGCTGCTGCAAAGGGCGTTCAATCGGCCCGCATGGATAACGGCAAAGGGAATGCCGGAATACGGTAATAGACAATAATTTAGGAATATGAGACAATAGAATAGCTGAAACGCGGGGAAATAGCTGCAAAGGGAATAATTACAAAATACAGATAGACGACGTCAGAATGACAACAATAAACAAGGAGGGGCATATGGCACAAGTATGCGTAGTGATGGGCAGCGATTCTGATTTAAAAGTTATGTCCTCCTGCCTGGAGGCACTGGAAAAATTCCAGATTGCCTATGAGGTATTTATTTCTTCGGCGCACCGCCTTCCCGGTGAGACGGCAGAGCTGGCCCGGGAGGCTGCTTCCAGGGGCGTAAAAACGATCATTGCCGGGGCGGGTGCGGCCGCACATCTGGCCGGTGTCATCGCCTCGTGGACGACGCTGCCCGTTATCGCCGTCCCACTAAGTGGTTCAGCGTTGGGGGGCCTTGATGCGCTTTATGCCACCGTACAGATGCCCAGGGGGATCCCCGTGGCTACCGTGGCTGTGGATGGGGCTTTTAATGCCGGGGTTCTGGCGGCACAGATTTTAGCCCTTCAGGATGAGGAACTGGGCGGGAGGCTTGCCCGTTATAAGGAGGAACTTGCCCTGCAGGTAAAGGAGAAGAACCGGCGGTTGCAGGATCAGGGCTACCGGGGGTATTTGGCGCAGTAGCCCAATCCAAAGTTGTATTGTCCCGGGATCAAAAAGCGAAGAACTTTCCCTAAAAGTCGGGTAGATATTGCAGGATCACTTTAAAAAGGTTAATATAATCCTGGTAGATTCAAAACTCTCTTTTGACGCAACAAAGATCATAAATCACTTTTGGCTTTTACTAGTACCGGCTCCTAAAAGGGGGAAGTTTGTTGTCATTTGCACGGGATCTTGAAGAGAGAGGAAAGGATGAGCTCAAGGAGGCCTGTGGTGTTTTCGGGGTGTACGCTCCCGGTGAGGATCTTTTTCAGGCGACAAAATATGCCCTTTATGCTCTGCAGCACCGGGGACAGGAGAGCGCAGGGATTGCCCTGAGCGATGGCAGGCAGGTATATCTAAAAAAAGGAACGGGTTTGGTTTCGGAAGTCTTCACTCATTACAAGGGAATTTTAAAGGATATCAAGCCGGTAGCGGCGATGGGCCATGTTCGCTACGGGGCTTCCTCTGCTGCCGGACGGGCCTCGCCGGAAAATGCCCAGCCGCTGCTGGTGCGTTCCCGCCAGGGTTGTCTGGCTGTGGCGCATAACGGCAATCTGATCAATGGCGAGGAACTGAGGGACAGACTGGAAAAGGAAGGGTCTATCTTTCAAACTTCGACAGACAGCGAGCTGATAGCCCATCTGACGGCACGCTACGGCCACCGGGATCTGGAAAGTTCCCTAAAAGGCGTATTGCCTTCTATCCGCGGGGCCTATGCTTTCATTTTTATGACGGAAAACCAGCTTTTTGGCGTGCGGGATCCCTACGGTATCCGTCCTCTGTCCCTGGGGCTTTGGAACGGCCACTATGTTTTGGCTTCCGAAACATGTGCCTTTGATACGATCGGGGCGGAAACGATCCGGGATATTGAACCAGGAGAGATGGTGGCCATCGATGGGGAGGGGCTGAGAAGCATGCAGATCCTTCCCTCCAACCGAAGGGCCCTTTGTGTTTTTGAATTCATCTATTTTGCCCGGCCCGACAGCAACATCTGCGGCAAAAATGTCCACCTGGTGCGCAAGGAACTGGGGCGGCAGTTGGCCAGGGAACATCCCGTGGATTCCGATATCGTCACAGGCGTTCCCGATTCGAGCCTGGCGGCGGCCTCCGGGTTTGCCGAAGAACTGGGGCTTTCCTATGAAATGGGCATGATTAAAAACCGCTATATCGGGAGGACCTTTATTCAACCGACACAAAGGGTTCGGGATATCGGCGTGCAGCTGAAACTGAATCCTGTGCAAAAAGTGGTGGAGGGGAAAAGGGTCGTTGTCGTAGATGATTCCATCGTTCGGGGAACAACATGCAAGCGGATGGTGGAAATGTTTTTCAGGGCCGGGGCCAGGGAGGTCCACCTGCGCATCAGCTCCCCGGTGGTCATCTCCCCCTGTTTTTATGGCATAAATATTCCTGCCAACAAAGAATTGATCGGTTATGGGAAGGACGTGGAGGATATCCGCCGGGATATCGGCGCCACCAGCCTTGGCTATCTGAGCCGCGAAGGAATGTGCAGGGCAATGGATATGAAAGAGAATGAGCTCTGCCTGGCCTGCTTTTCCGGAAATTATCCAATTGACAGGGGATGAACTGCGAAGAATGGCAGAAAAAGGATTTGACTACAAGAGTGCCGGTGTGGATATAGAAGCGGGGGAGCAAGTGGTGCGGGATATCAAGGATGCGGTGCGTGCCACTTTTCGCCCGGAAGTACTGACCGATCTCGGTGGTTTTTCCGGCCTTTTTCAACCTCGCCTGGGCAACTACCGGGAACCGGTTCTTGCCGCGGCCACCGATGGCGTGGGGACGAAACTGAAGCTTGCTTTCAACATGGGCAAACATGATACGGTGGGCATAGATGCCGTGGCCATGTGCGTCAACGATCTCCTGGCCCAGGGGGCGGAACCGCTTTTATTCCTTGATTACCTGGCTGTTGGTAAAATAGACAATAAATCGGCCGCGGAAATAATCGGAGGCGTTGCCGAAGGTTGCCGGCAGGCCGGCTGTGCCCTCCTGGGAGGCGAAACAGCCGAGATGCCGGGTTTTTATCCTTCCGGGGAATATGATCTGGCCGGTTTTGCCGTGGGGATAGTGGAGAAAAACCGGATCCTCCCCAGCAAGGAGATGTTTCCCGGGGATGAGCTCATCGGTCTGGCTTCGACGGGGCTGCACAGCAATGGTTTTTCGCTGGTCCGCAAAGTCCTGCTGGAACATGCCGGGTTTTCCCTGAAGGAGGATTTTCCCGCTTTGGGCCGATCTTTGGGGGAAGACCTTTTAGAGCCGACCAAGATCTACGTCCCCCTGGTTTTGCCCCTGCTGGAAGGGGGCGCAGTCAAGGGGATTGCCCATATCACAGGCGGGGGCATTACGCTGAACCTTCCCCGCGTTTTGCCGCCGGGGCTTGATGCCGTTGTGGAAAAGAAAAGCTGGAAGGCGCCGCCTGTTTTCCGTCTGCTCCAGGAAACGGGCCCCATCGCAGAAGAAGAGATGTTTCGCACTTTCAATATGGGGGTGGGGATGATCCTGGTGGTCTCCCCAGGCCATGCCGACTCCGTCCTCGGGCAATTGGAAAAGGCGGGATGGCCCGCCTGGAAGATCGGCCGGCTGGAAAAAGGCCGCCATGAAAACGCCGGCGGGGTTAAATTTGCTTAAAAGGCAGGTGATCGTTATGCGCCTGGCCGTGCTTGCCTCCGGTTACGGGAGTAATCTGCAGGCAATTCTTGGCGCCATCGGAAAAGGGGAGATTGCCGGGCAGGTAAGAGTTGTCATCAGCGATGTGAAGGATGCCTATGCCCTGGAAAGGGCAGAAAAAAGCGGTATTGAGGCCATCCATATCGATCCCCGGGCTTATAAAAAGAGGGAGGCCTTCGATGAGGCTGTGGCCGGCATTTTACAGGAAAGGGAGATCGATCTCGTCATCCTGGCGGGGTACATGCGTCTCTTGTCGCCTCCCTTCGTGAAAAAATTTTCGGGAAGGATCATGAATATACATCCATCGCTTCTGCCTGCTTTCCCCGGGCTCGATGGTGTCAAGAAGGCGCTCTCCTATGGCGTTAAGGTGAGCGGTTGTACAGTTCACTTTGTCGACGAAGGGCTGGATACCGGGCCGATCATCCTGCAGGAAGCGGTTCCCGTATTGGATGGGGATACCGAGGACTCCCTATTGGAAAGGATCCATGGCCTTGAACATCGCCTTTATCCCAGGGCCATCCAGCTTTTCATTGAAAAGAGATTGCGCCTGGAAGGGAGAAGGTGTATCCATCTTGAAAGGTAGAAAGGCCTTGATCAGCGTTTCCAACAAGGCAGGGGTTGTTCTTTTTGCCCAGGAACTGGAAATGATGGGCTGGGAAATTATCTCCACCGGGGGAACGGCCCGCTCCCTGAGAGAAGCCGGCGTTAAGGTAAGGGATATCAGCGAGCTGACCGGTTTTCCGGAGATGCTCGACGGAAGGGTAAAGACCCTCCACCCCAAGGTCCACGGCGGCATTTTAGGGCGGCGGGATCTGCCGCTGCACGGTGAGCAGATGCAGGAGCATGGGATCGAGGCCATCGATCTGGTGGCAGTGAATCTCTATCCTTTTCCCGAGGTCATTGCCAGAGGGGACGCCACCCTGGAAGAAGCGGTGGAAAATATTGATATCGGCGGCCCGGCCATGATCAGAGCCGCGGCCAAGAATTACCGGGATGTGATCGTTATTGTCGAACCTTATTCCTACAGCCAGGTAGTAGAGGAGCTGCGGCGCGAGGGCGATCTTCCCCTGCCCAGCCGTTACCGTCTGGCCGTCCGGGCTTTTTCCCATACGGCCTATTATGACAGCATCATCAGCAATTATCTGCGGCA
>CAZAQM010000125.1:0-6093 GCA_964487385.1 uncultured Dethiobacter sp. | reverse complement strand
AAAGGAAAGTACATCATGGTCTTCAGCAGTTTGTTTTTCCTCTTTGCCTTCTTGCCCCTCGTCCTTTTGCTCTACTATTTAGTGCCGCAGCGCTGCCGCAATTTTATCCTCTTCGTCACCAGCCTCATTTTCTATGCCTGGGGTGAGCCGGTCTATATACTGCTCATGCTTTTCTCTGTCGTCATCAACTATGCCCTGGGGCTGCTGATTGGCCGGGAAAGGGAGAAGAAAAAAACTGCACGGGCAGCCCTTTGTTTTTCCATTTTCGTTAATGTGGGGTTGCTCTGTTTCTTTAAATACGGCGATTTCCTGTTAAAGAACCTGAGCGGCGTCATGGGGATATCATTGGCAGGCTCCGGCCTGCCGCTGCCCATCGGCATCTCTTTTTACACCTTTCAGGCCCTTTCCTATATCATCGATGTTTACCGGGGAATAACGCCTCCCCAGCACAGCTTTATCTCCTTTGGCACCTATATTTCGCTCTTTCCCCAGCTGATAGCCGGCCCTATCGTGCGCTACCAAACCATTGCCGGGCAGTTGGCAAAAAGAAGGGTGGGATTCGATACTTTCGGGGAGGGGGTAAGAAGGTTTGTGGCCGGGCTGGGCAAAAAAGTGCTTTTGGCCAATAATATCGGCCTTTTGTGGGAACAGGTCCAGGGGATACCCCCCTCAGAGCTGCCGATCCTCACAGCCTGGCTAGGAATCGCTGCCTTTGCTCTGCAGATCTATTTCGACTTTAGCGGTTATTCGGATATGGCCGTGGGGTTGGGCAAAATGTTTGGTTTCACGCTTCCGGAGAATTTCCGTTATCCCTATATTTCCCGCAGTATAACGGAATTTTGGCGGCGCTGGCATATCACCCTGGGAAGCTGGTTCAGGGAATATGTTTACATCCCCCTGGGGGGCAGCCGCTCCGGCAGGGACGTGTTCCTGAGAAACCTGTTCGTCGTCTGGTTTCTAACAGGGCTTTGGCACGGGGCCGCTTGGAATTTTGTCCTGTGGGGCTTGTACAACGGCCTGCTTTTGGCGTTGGAAAAAAGTTGCCTTTTAAGGTGGCTGAGCCGCGCCCCCCGCTTCATCGGCCATATTTATGCTGTTTTAATGATACTGCTGGGCTGGGTGCTCTTTACCTCTGACAACCTTTCCGCCGGCACCAGCTACCTGCAGGCCATGTTTGGCCTGGGCAGCAGAGGGGTTTTCGATGCGCAAACCATTTATTATTTTTACACCCATGCCATCCTCATCGCTATCGCCGCCCTGGCCTGCACACCGCTTTGCGAAACCTTTAAACAAAGGCTGCAGGGAAAGTCGGCCACGCTCTACTTTACTGCGGCAACCCTATCCTGCCTGCTGGTATTATTTCTTTCTACTGCCTACCTGGTCGATGCCGCCTATAATCCATTCCTGTACTTCCGTTTTTAGGCCCCCCATATATAGGATATTGGCGCCGGAGGTGAAAATGTGTATCTCAACAATAAAATATTAACGTTAATAATGTTCGTCTTTCTAACTACCTTCCTACTGCTCTTTGCCGTGATTCCTGATCGGGATTTTTCCGAGGCGGAAAACCGCGTGCTGCAAAAAAAGCCTCTTTTTACATGGGAGAACCTTTTTTCCGGCAAATATAGCCATGCCGCCGAAAAATATTTCGCTGACCAGTTTCCCGGCCGGGATTCCTGGGTGGGCATTAAATCCGCCACGGAACTCCTGCTGCAAAAAAAGGATAACAACGGCGTCTATATTGGCAGGGGCGGCTATCTGCTGCAGAAAGCGGAAAAAACGGATAAAGCCCTATTGGAAGGAAATATTGCCGCCGTGAACAGCTTTGCCGACAGCATTCCGGCTAATATTTATTTGCTGCTGGTGCCGCCTGCGGCGCAAATCCTCGAAGAGAAACTCCCACCCTTCGCCTCTGCAGGCTTGCAGCGCCAACTGCAAAAAGACGTCATGGAAAAGCTTTCCCCGCGCATCAGGCTCATCGAACCCGGCGGCGCCCTTGCCGCACACAGAGAGGAATATATTTATTATAAAACCGATCACCACTGGACATCGCTGGGAGCCTATTATGCCTACCGGGAAGCAGGGCCGGCGCTGGGTTATACAGCTCTGGGGCTGGATGATTTTACCACCGAACGGGTCAGTGACAATTTCTATGGCACTCTCCATGCCAAAAGCGGCCACCGCTTTCTAGGGCCCGATAGTATCCAGCTCTTCCTGCCAAAAAAGGAACTCCCCTGCTGGGTGGAGTATGAACCCGAAAAAAGAACCGCCTCCAGCCTTTATGAAAAGGAATATCTGCAGAAAAAAGACAAGTATGCCGTTTTCCTGGGCGGCAATCACCCCCTCGTGCGCATCACCGCCCCCAATGAAACAGGCAGGAAACTGCTCATCATCAAAGACTCCTATGCCAACGCCCTGGCGCCTTTTCTGGCCAATCACTACGATGAAATCCATCTCATCGACCTTCGCCATTTCAATGCCGATCTGGGGCCCTATATCGAACAACACGGCTTTAAAGAAATCCTGCTTATCTACAGCTCCAGCTCCTTTGCCGAAGAACCCTCCCTGCGCAAAATCCGTGCACTGGGGACGGACCCTGCCGCACGACCTTTTTGAAAAACCAGCCCATGAAAACGCAATAATCTTTTAAACAAAAATCTCCAGTGAACGCCTCGCCAATAGCGTTTATGCAGCAGAATTAAACTTTGATTGTAATCCATTAGCAGTAAAAGGAAAATGCGGATCTTTGTAGAAATTATTGAGGATGAGCATTGAACCAATTATAGCGCTGAAAAGGGATCTCAAAAATAATATTATCTTTCCGCGGGGGTTTCTAAAAGAAATCCTAATGGCTCATGCCGGGCAAACAATTATAATAAATGACCCCGGGCAACAGATACGCTGCCGTGTAAACAGGCAGGGTTGTCTGCTGGTAAATTCCGAGTTGAAAGAGCTGTTGGAAATGCTGGGCGGCGATTCATTTATTCTCTTCCCGGATTTAACCCTGCCCGCAGATGCCGGATACTTTACCCTGAAAAAGAATAGCGCCGCCCCAGAGCCTAGACAAATCGACTTGAGCGCTTTAATCGGCAACCTTCTAGACCTATCCTCCCCGCCCGCCGACACTATTCCGGCAAAAAAACATGCTGAGCCAGGGCCGGCCCGCAAAGAAAAGCCGATGCCGCCAAAGGCGGCTTCCGCCAAACACGTAACAGATAAAGTAAAAATGCCTCCCGATGAGGCGAGGAAAACAAGGGGTAGTTTCAACTTCGCACCTTTGAACACACCGGATAAAGTAAAAACATCCCCCAATAAAGCTGTTATATCTTTTATATCGAAGGCAGCAAGCCCACCCCCTGAAGAAACCTTTTCCCCGCCGGAGAAGACCACTTCCGTACCCGAGCCCAATGCCAGCCGTTTGCCAAAAACTGTGCTCATTCACTTTTCTTCCGAAGCAGATGAAAAGATCCTTGCCACAGCGGAAGAGGGAAAAGCAGATCCGCCGACAGATTTGGCGCTGCACCTCAATGCCCTCTTCCTCTCCCTGAGCCCGGGATTCGACACCCTGCTCTCCCTCTCCGCGGTCCGCCGGGTGGAGGTGCTGGATTATCAGCTTGCCACGGTGCGCCGCGTGCTGAAAAATCTGCGGGGCCGGGCGCTGCTCTGCGATGAAGTCGGCCTGGGCAAGACCATCGAGGCAGGCCTGATCATGATGGAATACCTGCTGCGCGGGCTGGTACGGCGCGTACTGGTGCTAACGCCGCCATCCCTTGTGGAACAGTGGCACCAGGAGATGCAGACAAAATTTAACCTTACCTTTATCACCTATGACCAGCCCGAATTCAAGTCCCATCCCAACCCCTGGGGGCATTTTGAACATATCATCGCCTCCCTGGACACGGCCAAACACAAACAAAACCAAAAACAGGTCCTGGCAGCGGATTATGATCTGGTAATTGTGGATGAAGCCCACCACCTGAAAAATCACCGCACCCAGGCCTACCAGATGGTGCAGAGGCTGCGGAAAAAATATATCCTGCTCCTTACGGCCACGCCAGTGGAGAACAACCTGCAGGAGCTGTTTAACCTGATTACCCTGCTGTTGCCGGGCCAACTGGAGACAGCAGCCTCATTCAAGCGCAAATATATTACGCGGGGGAACCCGCTTAAGCCTAAAAATACAGAAGATCTAAAAAAACTGGTGCGCGAAGTAATGATCCGCAATCGGCGCAGCGAAACCGGGGTAATCCAGGTAAAGCGCCGTGCCGAAGTGGTAGAAGTTAGCCTTACAGCGGAAGAGCTGGAATTCTACCACCGCCTTACCGCCTTTGTCCGCCTGCACTACACCAACAAAAGCGGAAGCCCCGGCAGCAGTATCAACCAATTTATCCTTAAACTTCTGCAAAGGGAGGCAGGCAGCAGCTCGGAAGCAGCTCTGGCAACACTGGAAAAGATGGCAAACGGGGAAAAATTGCTGCCGGATGAACAGCAGGAACTTACACTTCTCATCGGCTATGCCCGTCAGATTTCCCGCGGCGCCAAGGCTGAGGCCCTGTTGAAGCTGCTAAACCGCATCCCGGAAAAAGTTATTGTCTTTACCAGTTTTCGCGAAACACAGCGCCGGTTGGTCTCCTTCCTGCGGGAAAACGGGCTGGATGTGGCGGAACTGCACGGCGGGATGCTGCGCCGGCAAAAAGAAGAACAGGTTGGCATATTTGCCGAAGAAGGGCGGGTGCTGATCTCCACCGATGTGGGCAGCGAGGGACGCAACCTGCAATTCTGCCGCTACGTGATCAACTTCGATCTGCCCTGGAATCCCATGCGCATCGAACAGCGAGTCGGCAGGCTGCATCGCATGGGGCAAAAAGAGGATGTCTTTATCCTCAATTTTGCGGCAAAGCAGACCGTGGAAGCTCATGTGCTGGAACTGCTGGATGCGAAAATAAACATGTTTCAGCTCGTGGTGGGCGAGCTGGATATAATTTTGGGCAGCCTGAAAGAGAAAAAGGATTTTGAAAGCATTATCATGGACATCTGGTCCGAAGCCGACAGCGAGGAGAAGCTTGCCCGGGAGATCGGGATGCTCGGCGAACGCCTAATCGAGGCCAAACAAAAATACGAGGCGGTGCGGCAACTGGATGACCGCCTCCTGGGGGAGTTGTTGCCCTTTGAAGAATAACCATACATTCTCCCTGGAAAATTTCCTGTACACTTTTTTGGATCGCGCCGGGGCAGTAGTGGAAAAACCATCCTATGCCCTCCTGGAGACCCTGTTGCCACAGCATCTCGCTGGCCCGCTGGAAACAGAAGAACTTTTAATTGCCTTTGATTACGAAGTAGCCCGGGAAACACCGGGAAGCATTTTCATCGCTCCCGGCAGTGCTGTTTTGGATACGGTGGTGCGCCTGGCAGCTGATTATGGGCGTTTTACCGTCCACCACTGGCCCGGCCAGGAAGTGAGCAGGCCCAAAAACCTTGAACAGAAAATCAGCAACGCAGTAAACTACCTGCATTGCCGCGCTCCCCGCGTGTCAAGCCACCATCTGGCGGAAAATATTTATTATATGTTTAACTTTATTTGTGAGTTTCGTTCTTTTGAAAAAACGGAAGAGATCGTTCCAGTGACAATCAACGCCTTTAACGGAATCCCCTTACCCGGCTTTGAAGAAGACTGGCAAAAGATTATCCCCTCCGAACATCCTGCCTCCCAATTGGCGCAGGCAAAAACACATCCTTTGCGGGATCTCTATAAAACAGCCTGCCGTGAAGTTGAGCAACATGCCCGGGAACGCTCCCGGCAGTACCAGCATGCCGGGGCCAATTTGCGCCGGGATGAGCTCGAAAAAACGGAACTTTACTACCGGGAAACCCTCTCGGAGCTGGAGAAAAAACATGCTGAGAGCAGCGATCAAACCAGGCGTCAGAAGCTGCAGGCTCAGATCGCTGCCACAAAAGCCGACCGGCATCGCCGCCAGGAGGATATTGCCGCCCGTTATGATCTGGAAGTGGAGGTACGCCTGGATCATCTGGTGGCCTGCCATATCCCCTGTCTCTTCCTGCAAGTCGATATACAGCACAAAACCAAGGTGATGC
>CAZAQM010000124.1:0-6113 GCA_964487385.1 uncultured Dethiobacter sp. | reverse complement strand
CCACTTTTCCTGCTGATGGGAAAAACCGGTCCGGCGGGGGCAGAACCCGTTGCCAGTATAACAACATCTGCATTAAACGTAATAATATTATTTACTGTGGCTTCCTGGTTTAAAAATACAGTTACTTTATTTTCGTCCAGCTTTTGCCGGTAATAATCCAAAAGCGTTAAAAATTCCTGTTTCCCTGGAGGTTTGGCGGCATAGTGCAATTGCCCCCCCAATTTATTATCCTTTTCCCAAAGGGTTACCCGGTGACCCCTTGAAGCGGCAGTGCTGGCTGCCTCCATTCCTGCGGGGCCACCGCCGATAACAAGCACCTTGCGTGCCTTTTTTGCAGGGATTACATGGATTTCGTGTTCCCGTCCCGCTAACGGGTTTACGGTACAGTGAAGTTTTTGCATGGTAAATACCATATCCATACATCCCTGGTTACAGGCAATACACTTTCTGATAGAATGAAATTTGCCATTAAAAACTTTATTGGGAAACTGTGGATCAGCAATTAAAGCACGCCCTAAATTCACCAGATCAGCCTGTCCGTTTTTAAGAATATTTTCAGCTACCAATGGATCATTAATACGGTTGCTTGCAATAACAGGCACATCCACAACTATTTTTATCCCCTGGGCAAGGTAGGCAAAGCCACCTCCGGGAAGATTGCCGGTAATTTGCGGAACCCTGGTCTCATGCCATCCGCCCGTCACATTAAAGCAGTCAACCCCGGCTTCCTCCAGCTTCATAGCAAACAAAGCAGCTTCTTTGTTTGTATTGCTTCCAGGTATAAAATCATTTCCTGCGATCCTGACCAATAAGGGAAAATCATCCCCGGCACGTTTGCGAACTTCTTTTATTACTTCTATTCCAAAACGACAACGATTGTCCCAGGAACCCCCGTACTCATCAGTTCTATGATTGGTAACAGGCGAAAGAAATTGGCTGATAAGGTATCCTGCGCTGGCAATGATTTCTACCGCATCAAAACCTGCCTCTCTTGCCCGGCAGGCGGCAGAAGCAAAACTGTCAACAACATAATCTATATCTTCCTTTGTCATTTCACGGGGCTGCTCTCCTGTAAACCGCGAGGTAATTGGCGAAGGCGCAATGGATTGTTTCCCGGTTAACACAGAAAAAGCATAACGGCCAGCATGATAAAGTTGTGCGGCTATCGCTGCGCCCGCTTTATGCACTGTAAAAGTCAGCTGTTGCAAACCCGGCAGAAACTTGTCATCATTCAATCCGATCAAAGTCGTCCCGCCACCGAATTTGTCGATGGTACACCCTCCAACGGTAATCAGCGCGGCCCCACCCTGGGCACGGGCTTTATAATAATAGAGCAACTTATCATTTACAAAACCGTTACTTGTATAAGCATGATGAATGGCAGGCATACTAATACGATTTTTTAACTTCAGGTTTCCTATTTTAATGGGTTCAAATAATAACATAATATCCTCCCGGACCCACAAAGTGCTGATTTTTCTAACGATGTTTAAAAATTATTTTTTTCCTTTCAATAAAAGCCTGAACTCCCTCCCTGGCATCCTCCGTTTGTAAAAGTTTTTCAAACATTTCGGCTTCAAATGCCAATCCGTCTTTCAGGGAAAGCTCTATTCCATTGTCAACAGCTTCCTTGATATACCTTATAGCAGTGCCTGCCCTGAGCGATAGTTTTTTGGCGAGCGTTATGCTGGCAGGAAGTGCTTCACCCTCCGGAACAACCTTATTTACCAGCCCAATCCTTGCCGCCTCAATAGCGGTGATAATATCCCCGGAAAACATCATTTCTTTTGCATATGATTTTCCTATCAATCGGGGCAGCCTTTGTGTACCTCCGCCTGCGGGCAGTAATCCAAGCTTAACTTCGGGCAATCCCAGTAATATATTTTGAGATGCAATCCTTATATCCAAAGCAAGGGCCATCTCCAACCCGCCCCCCAGGGCATGACCGTTCAGGGCGGCAATAGTGGGGATGGGCAGTCCCTCCAGGGAATTAAAGACCTCGGGCACTTTTAAATGTGGAACCGCACCTTTTATCATTCCCAGAAGGCCATTTATATCAGCGCCAGCTGAAAATGTTTTTTGACCTGCTCCGGTTATAACCAGCGCATGGTAACTGGAACTATCAGTGATTTCTTTTATACATCTTAAAAATCCTTCTAAAACCTCAGCGCTTAAAACATTTTGTGGAGGATTGTTGATGGTTATAATACCAATATCCTCCTCTTTAACCAGGGAGACCAAATCCCACGACATGTTTAATTTACACCTCCCAAAAAACTTGTTTAAGATTTTTTAATTGGATACAGCTTATTTTAATTTTCTTTCCTTTATTTTTATTATAAAAAAGAATGTTCGGTAATTATTCGGGTTTTAATTGAGATTGCATTTCAAATCGTGGTTAAAAAAGACTTGTCCCAGGTATAAGAGTATTAAAGGGGAAATGAGTTATAATGTTGAATATAGTTGCACATGAATTGCAGGTGCCAATATTCCCAATAAACCGTTGAGTAACTTTGGATATCATCAATTCTTTAGCGGAGGCATAATATGGAAAAAATTAAGATTTTAATTGCGGAAGATGACGTTATCGTCGCTATGGCCTTGCGGATAAGATTAGAACAATTGGGGTTTATAGTGTTGGAGGACGTTTCCAACGGGTTGGACGCTATCGCTTTTTCTGAACAACTAAAACCGGACGTTATACTTATGGACATAAAAATGCCACAGATGAATGGAATTGAAGCTGCCCAAAAAATTTTAGAAAAACAATCGCTTGTATCAATTGTTTTCTTAACTGCTTATGATGAAATCGAACTTATTGAAAAGGCCAGTTTACTCGATGGAACGATGGGTTATTTAGTAAAGCCCGTTTCTGACAAAAACCTGGTTAGTGCCATATTAATGGCCAATTACAAAAAATTATCCCATACAAAGCAGTTTGATTCTGGAAAACAAAGCACATCTTGTGACAATATGCATCCTGGAAAAGATGCTGACAAAGTAATTTATACAAAGACAATGGGATGTTTTGATCTGCTTGTGAATGGTTTATTAATAGAAGAAGATATTTACGGTATCAGTAAAAGCGGGCCCAGGAAAACCAAATCCATACTGGCTTACCTTGTTTATAAGAAAGGAATGCTCGTAAGCAAAGAAGAGCTTGCTGAAGTATTTTGGCCCATGTCCGATTGGGTTGCCGCCATCAAATCCCTCAACCGGACCATCCATAGTATAAAAAGGATATTACAGCCGGGAATTAAAAAAAGGGAGGATTCCCTTTTTATCAGCTATATAAATGGAATGTACAAACTTAATACAGACAAAATCAGTGTCGATACGGATCTCTTCTCTAATTATTTGAAAAGTGGTTACGAGGAGATTAATAAAAAAAATTTCAAAGATGCACAGATACAGCTTTCCCATGCAAGCAGGCTTTATAAGGGAGATTGGATGAAAGGCGTCCAAAATGCAGAAGATTGGTGCCTGTCAGAAAGGCAACGCTTAAAAAACAACTTCCTTCACGCAAAATTTTCCCTGGCTGAGATAGCAAGAAACGAAGGGAAATTAGAGGATGCTTTACTCCATTACCAAGATGCTGTCGCTCAGGATCCCTTTGACGAACATGCCAATTTAATGCTCGTCGATGCATATTTGGAGCTGGGCAAGAAAGATTTTGCTTTAAAACAGAAAGAACTTTATAAAAACAGGCTAAAAACTTTAGACATTATATAGCCTATCATTTGGCACATTGTTCTGCTGCGCTGTTTTTCTATCCGGGCAAACAGGCTTTAAATAATTTAATGGGAGGGGTTTTTATGTATAAACAACTAGATACCTGCCTCGATCAGAAGAATAAATTTCTGGAAGACAAGGTTGAAAAGTTATCCCAAATATTTAATCATGCTCCTGTAGCGATCTGTGTTATCAATATATATGGTAAGATTCATTTCTTAAATGAGTCCTGTTCCCGGCTCCTTGGTTATAAAAAAGAACAAATTACAGGCAGCAATATAAAAGATTATTTTCAATTAAACACATTTTTGGATAAAAGAATGGATAAATTCTTAGGGATAAGAAAGCGGCTTGAATCCTACCCGTGTATAATTAATAACCCCCAGGGTGGCGAAGCAAAATATGTCGAGCTGTCTGTATCCCCGGTGTCTTCACAAAAGCTGACAGATTTTGTTTGTGTGATGGTTGATGTCACAAATAAAACTCATGCTGATGCAAAGGTATTACGTTCAAACAAGCAGATGGCCAAGTTGAAAAATATATCAGATTTAGTAAACGAATCCCTGGATCTCAGTCAAACGTTAAAAAGCGTTCTAAATGAAGTTCTGTCATGTACCATGTTTAATGCAGGGGTTATAGCAATTATCGATCATTTTGGCAGAAAGCTTAATCCCGTTGCATTCCAGGGGCTAAGGCAACAAGATATTATAACGCTCGAACAATCCGCACCGGGGCCCAAGTACGTGGAATGGTTATCTGGCGTTTCAAAACCACTGGTTTCTGTAAATGCTTCCACTGATCCACTTCTTAAAAAATGCACATTTGCACAATTTGGCTATCCAATAATTGTAAGCATACCTTTAAGAGCGAGAAATAAAACATGGGGCAGCCTTAATATCTTTTCTTCAGAGATAAGGAAGTTGTCGGATGAGGACATGGAAATGCTTATGGCATTCGGGCAGCAAATAAGCATTGCCATTGAAAACAGCCATCTTTACAAGGCAGAATTAGAAAAAAGAAAAATGTTACAGAGCCTGATTGAAGTATCGACGCAATTATGCGGCTCCTTAAAACTGGAAAGTGTGCTCAATAATATTATTGAGTTATTAAGCAGATTAATCTCCTTCGATAGTGCAGTAATTATTCAGGTTTCTGAAAACGCAATTAAAATAGTGTCTGCTCGGGGGGAAGTAACCGATATTAATAAATTGGCAGGTTATTTTATTGATTCTAAAATTCCTAATATTATAGAAAAGGCCGGCGATCTAATTGAGGATGATCTGGTTAAAGTGAAAAATGAAAAAGATACCAAAATAAAATCCTTCCTTTGCAATCCCTTGTTATCAAGGGGCAAAATATTGGGCGCTGTAATAATTGGAAAAGACGAGCCCCGGTTTTATAGCGAGGCGGACAGGCAAATTTTATCAGCATTTGCCAATTTCGTTGCTACTGCCATAGAAAACGCCAAATTATATGAACAGACAGAATCTGAGTTAGAGTTAAGGAAAGAACTTTTTAAAGAGATGCACCACCGCATTAGAAATAACCTGGAAATGCTTCTTAGCCTTTTGCAAATGGAGTACAACAGATATTCCGAGGAAATATCAATAAGGGATTCATTGCATTCTGTTATTGAACGGATAGAAAGCGTATCCTTGTTGCATACGCTTTTTTCCCTTGATTCTGTCAATTATATTGAAGCCGACAAGCTGGTGGGCGTTTGCATAGAGTTTGCCACCAAAATAGCGAGGGGCCTGGGAAAAAATCTTTTAATTAATTATGATGCTAATACGGCTGATCTGAAATTGCCAAGCAAAAAGGCTTTAACAACTGCTTTAGTATTGAACGAACTTTTAACAAATGCTATTCATCATGCATTTGATGATCGAAAGCATGGAATTATCACGGTTAATTTAAAAAAGCAGGATAATCAAATTTGTTTGTTGGTTAATGACAATGGTAAAGGATTTCCTCCAAGCTTCAATTTAAATGAAAGTTCCGGTCTGGGCTTAAAGATTGTTAAAAATTTAATAAACAAGGAATTGAAGGGTAGTATTAATATATCCATATCGGAAAACACAAAAATAGAGGTATCTTATTTACTTTGAAAATTATCCTGAAAAACAAACGCTTTGGATTTTGAATCTATTTCCGCCCTTGCAGGCTCCCTGGCCCCATATGTGAACGGCTGGTTTTCTAAAGCCGTTTTTTTATTTATTTCAAAAGAAATATAGTCCCCCCTCACATTTCCGAATAGTTCCCGAAGTCCAAACTGATAGAATTCTCGTACAAGCATTCATTGAAATAACAGCATCATAACAATGAATGTTTACCATGCTTTCTCGTGGCATTTAGTGGAAGGCTCTTTATACTACTTTTAT
>CAZAQM010000123.1:0-6200 GCA_964487385.1 uncultured Dethiobacter sp. | reverse complement strand
CTGGCGGAAAAGGATGAGCAGGGAAACAACATCGGAAAGAGTGGACGTTTCCCGCTTTACGCTGAAAGATTGTTTTTCTATTGCTTCCCCGCCTTCCAGTTCCAGGGGAAACTCCGATGTAAACAGCTGGAGCAGATCCCCCTGCACGATAAAAGGTCTGGCAATGAGGCGGACTTGGCGTTCCCTGTCGATGAAGTCCAGCACTGGCCTGATTCCCTGGCGGGCCAGCTTTTCCGAAAAAAGAACGGCCTTGACGTGAGACCAAAAAAGACGTCTGGTGGAAACCTGTTCCATATTTATGATGGCTTCGTAAATAGTGTGCCCGGAGGCTTCCACAAACCAGATGGCGGATCTGCTCTGGCCGCTGCCGTCGCCACTCTCCTGCTGGCTGCCTCCCAGGGGATTATCCATCTGGGCATACACCCTGAAAAGGCCGGATTCCTCGTCGATATCGAAGGCAACGATGGTGACCACCCCCAGTAGATCGGGCTCCCGGCGATCCCAGCACCCTGCCGGCAAAAAAGCCTGGCTTGTCAGAGCAAGGATTATCAGCAAGGCGGCCAGCTTTTTTCGCCAGTTCAACCTTTTTACCCCCCCTCATTTCCTTCCCTCTGTTCTTTCCGGGGGCGATGATAGCCGCGGCTTTTTCAGCAGATAAGCCATCCACAGAACGATCAGTGGAACAAGAAGAACAAAATAGAATACGATTACATGGAAAAGGGGATCAAAAAATTGTATGATTTCAAAGGAGTCCCTGTATCCTTGAATGCTGAAGGTTATCCAGATGACAGCCATGGGCAGAATGAGCAGGCGGTTATCCCTGAGGCCGAAGACCTGCGATAGCCCCTTTGATCCGGCGTAAAGATTGAGGGAAAGATTGATAAAAAGGCCCAGGCCCCAGGGAAAGATGGTCAGCGCCTCCACTCTTTCCAGGAAGGTGCTGATGCTGATGGAGCGGATCATCTTGACGGTGGGGAAAGTTGCACGAAACCCTTCGCTGGGACCCAGAACGACGATAACAGCCAGGGAAAATAATATTAACAGTGCAGAGGAGGCAAGAAGGGACCACATGGCTGTCCGCATCAACGAGGTTTTGGGCTTTAGCATGGAGGGGGTGAGCATGGTCAAAGCAATATAAATGGCGGCAATGGTGGTGGGGGCCACTGCGGCAAGAAAAATGGGGGTCCAGCCCAGGGCCAAAACCGGCTGCAGATTTCCAAAATCGGCAAAGAAAAGGGGAATAATCAGGCTGGAGAGGACCATCAGCAGAAACAGCGGAAAGATAATATCTGCGCTTCTGCCCATGGACTCCAGGCCGCTGAAAACGACCAGCACTGCGCCAAGGGCCATGATGGAGGCGGTGATGACCAAAGGAGTCCTCGTTAGGAAACCGGTTCTGATTACCTCACAGTAAAGGCGCAGATCTGTTCCCCCCATAAAAAGGAAAAGGAGCAGGTAAAAGGAAGAAATCACTCTTCCCATAACCCCGCCCAGAAGTTCCTGGCTGTACTGCACCAGGCTTTTTTCGGGGAAAAGGAGCGCCAGCCTGGCGATGATATACACGAGGATGGCGCTGAAGAAAAAAGAAACGATCGCTGCCAGCCACATGTCCTGAAGGGCTATCGCAATTCCCGGCAAGAGGGTAAAAAGGACTGTAGAACGCACGATAAAAAAAATAAAAAATACTTGCCGATCGACAATTTTTTCCTGAAACAATTCTATTTCCCCTTTCGGCGGTTTCGCGGGGCCAGGTTATTTTTGCCGGGTGCATGGGGCCCCTGCCCCGGAGGCTGGCGCTCCGGCTCGTGGAAACCCGTCAGCTTGGGGCGGTAGATCTGCTTCCACCAGAATGATCTGTAAAAGGCATCCTTGAGATCTTGCAGGATGAGGGGCCCAAAGGGGGCCATATAAGGCAGGCCGAAGGAGCGCAGGGAAACCAGGTGGATGATGGTGGCCAGGAAGGCGAATTGAATTCCCAGGAGCCCCAAAATGGCTCCCAGAAAAATGACGATAAAGCGGAGCATGCGGGCCGTTATGGCCTGGCTGAAAGTGGGGCTGGTAAAGGAAGCAATGGCCGTAAAGGCCACGATAATGACCACCCCGGGGGAAACGATTCCCGCCTGGATGGCGGCCTGCCCGAGTATCAACGCGCCGACGATGCTCATTGCCGAACCAATGGCCTTGGGGAGACGTATTCCCGCCTCGCGCAGGACCTCGAAGGCCACCTCCATAATAATGAGCTCCACAACGAGGGGAAAGGGAACCCCCTCTCTCGATTGTTGGATGGTCAGCAGGAGGGAGGTGGGCAGGAGTTCCGGGTGAAAATTCAGTACAGCAACATATATTCCCGGAAGGAAAATGGAGGCCAGGAAAGATAACATGCGCAGCAGGCGAATAAACGATCCAATGGGCCAAACTTCGTTATAATCATCCGGGGATTGTAGAAACATGAGAAAGTTGGCCGGCAGGACGAGGACGAAAGGCGTCCCGCTGGTAAAGACGGCCACCCGTCCCTCCAGGATGTTGGCAGCGACTCGATCCGGCCTTTCTGTGCGAAAGATTGTGGGAAAGGGGGAATAAGGCGCGTCGCGGATAAATTCTTCAATTAAGCCGCTTTCCAGGACCCCATCGATATCGATGCTGTCCAGGCGTGAACGCAGCTCTCCCAGGACCTCCTCACCGACGAGGCCCTTGATATAGGCAAAGGCGACCTCCGTTTTCGTCAGGCTTCCTACCGTGACGCTTTCTATCCACAGGTTTGGGCTGCGGATGCGCCGCCGGATCAGGGCGGTGTTCGCCCTGATGCTTTCCACAAAACCCTCCCGGGGTCCCCGCAGGACTGTTTCAGACTCCGGTTCCGTAAGGGCGCGGGTTTGCCAGCCTTTGGTTTCGCTGATGATCGCTTTGGCTGTGCCATCGATGAGCAGGGCTGCATTGCCCAGGGAGATCCCCAGGTAAAGTCCCTCAATATTATCTGTCTCCCTGTTTTCATCGGTTAAAAGCCTTTCCCTAATCGTCTTGAAAAGTTCTTTTTTGCCGGTACCGGCAATATTGGTTTTGAGGGTATCTATCTTGACGACGCGCAGCAAATTATTGATGGCATCCATGTTGACCATGCCGTCAATATACAGGAGGGCAGCTTTTACTTCATCGGGCCCGGCCAAAAAACGTATCGTGCTCAGATCATAACTGTTGCCGCTGATTGCTTCAATGCGCTGTAAATTTTCATCCAGATCGGCAACAAGATCTGTTTCTTTTACATCCGCCTCGCGCCGGCTGATATCCCGGAAATCTGTATACGGACCAGAACTATCCACACGCTGCTTTTTTCTTTTTGTCCGAGAAAAAAGCGAGCATATCTTTTTAAAAATAGTAAATTTAGGCTTCATATCAGCAGTATTTCCAAAAAAGAAAAAAAGGATACCAACCGCGGGGACGGTGACTTTGGCTGGTAAGTATCTGAAGCCTCCGTCCCCGCGGTTGGCGAGGCTAGACCCTTATTTTATAAAATATGCCTCTCTTTTCGCGCACAGCCTCCACACGGTTCTCGTGGACGAGCTGGCGCAGGTACTTGCCTAGCTCCACCTGATGAAGGCCGAGCAAGTGCTGCAGATCCTCCGTGGTGCAAGGCCGGCGTTTTAGCAGTGCAATGATGGATGAGCGGCGATCCATTTCCAGGGAGGGGATTTTTCGGCGGGGTTGATAACCGGGGATTGGTTCGCCGCTTCCCAGGACGCGGGCACATCTGGCCAGCTCGTCCACATTGGCGGGGCAAACCCAGTTTTCCGTCCCCGGCCGGTCCAATGTGTTGAGCTGCAGCCGATCCGGTTTGATCCGGCGGATTGCCCGTCGCAGCAGTGCCAGCTCCGTTTCCGTGTCGTTCAGTCCGGGGATGATAAAAACCTCCAGGCGGATCTCGCCGCGATACTCCCGGCGGAATTGCTCCAGCCCGGCGATGATTTCCCGGCAATGGAGGCTTTGTTGCGGCCGGTTAATCCTTTGAAAAAGCTCCTCGCCGGCGGCGTCGAGGGAAGGGATGACGAGATCGGCGCGGCCTACCTGTTCCCTTGCCTCCTGCTGCGTCAGCAGCGTGCCGTTGGTCAGGACTGCCACGGGATAGGCGGGGTAGTGTTCTTTCAGCCAGTCGATGATCCTGCCGATACCGCTGTGCAGTAGCGGTTCCCCCGAACCGGAAAAGGTTAGATAATCCAAATGAGGGCTCTTCCGAAGAAATAGGTCCAATTCCTCCAGCACCTGATCGGTGGGGGCATATTCCCTGCGATCAATGGTCAGATCTGTTGTTTTGCCGCATTCACAATAGACGCAGTCCAGGGAGCATGTTTTATAAGGCATGAGATCGATACCCAGGGAATTGCCCAGCCGACGCGAGGGGACCGGACCGAATAGATACCTTCTTTTCCTGCTTTGCTTATGCATATATTAACCCTCATTCCTTGTTCTGCTTCAGCTGGATATTCCCAATAATGTGATCAAATTTGTCTAGAAATAATAATCGGCCCTGACCCTGGCCGTCACCTCCACGTCATCCGGAAGTATGGACGTGCTGGCCGCCTCCATAACCTTGAGATTTTCGTTCATGGCGGCACGGTAAGGATAATAACCGGACATTTCCTCATTTATTACCTTAACACCCTTGATCGCAATACCGGCACCCCTGGCGATCGCTTCCGCCTTGGTTTTGGCCTGCAGCGTGGCATCCTGCAGGGCCTGCAGCTTTAGGGCCTCTGCATCCTTTCGTTCAAATTGAACGGAGTGAACCCTGTTGGCACCTGCTTTGACGGCAGTATCGATGATACTTCCCACCTCGTCCAGGTTGGAGAGGCTTATGTTCAGTTCATTATAGGCCCGGTATTTTGTAACATACTTCCCTCCATTTTTGGGATCGATCTGCTGGCTATAGCTGTTCAGCTGATAGCCGCTGGTTTTGCATTGTTTTTCATCTAAGCCCTGTTTTGCTAAGGCTTCCAGCACGGCATTCGATATACGGGCGTTTTCTTCTACAGCCGTTTTTGCTTGTTCGTGGGTAGTCTCCACGGCCAGTATCACCCGGGCGGAATCCGGTTGTACCGAAATCTCCGCCTCCCCGTAGACGCTGATGATGTTGGACTGCTCACTGGGGTTTGCCCCGGCGGTGGAATAGGTAAAAAATACCGGCAAACACACCGCTGCCAGCAGCAGCAGCCCGGCAACTGCGATCACAATATTTTCCCTCTTCATAAAAATGCCTCCCTTGCAATAATAGTTATCCTTTAGACGGCAGGGGCAGGGAAAGGTTCGCTGGATTGCCGGTAAGCAGAGCCACTGAACAGAACCAAAGTAAAAAATTTTGCAAATCCCTTGAAGCATTCTCTATGCAGGAGCAGATTTTAAAAAAATTCCAGTTGTCCGCTCATATTATATTATTACTTCCGGTAGAGCTTATTAAGGCGAAAAGGTTCGTATCCCATTACTGGGGAAGGAATTTATTTAAGTGTGAAGAATTATGGAATAAGTTAGAATTATTTTGGGTAGCAAAATATTTTAATTCCAGGGGGTCCAAATGAGCTGGGAAGTAAAAAGAAAGATAAGCTTGCTGTTGGCGCTTTTGTTGTGCGTGAACCTGGTAATGGTCAGCCCCTGCCTGTTGGCAGCGGAGGAAGGCGAAGGCGATGGTGTGGCGGCGGTTCAGTATTCCTTAACGCTGGACGTGGTTGGCGGGGGAACGATAGTGCCCTCCGGCGGCGGGCATCTTTATGATGAAGGCACGGAAGTGCTGTTGCAGGCGACACCCGAGCCGGGCTGGGTGTTCGATAGATGGGTAGTTGGGGCGGAAGAGCATTATGATGAAGAGGTAACTCTGCTCATAGAGGAAAACAAATCGGCCACGGCCCATTTTTGCCAGGAGGAGGCAGATCCCCATTTGCTGTCAATACTATCGGCCGCAACGCCAGAGGAATATTTTACCTATACCGTAGCCGGCGGCAAGGCAGAGATAACCGCCTACAGCCCTGATGGGCCCAAGGATGTGGTGATCCCTGGGGAACTGGGTGGTTATCCGGTGGCGAGCATCGGGGATAGGATATATGATTATTCCCTGGGAGTCTACCGGGGGGTTTTCTCAGGGATGGGGATAACCAGCGTGGGAATCCCCGGCAGCGTTACCAAAATTGGTACCTACGCCTTCTCTGATAACACACTCA
>CAZAQM010000122.1:2839-6345 GCA_964487385.1 uncultured Dethiobacter sp. | reverse complement strand
CTCCGTCTTTGAACCCTTCAGCAAAATTTTACTTCACTCCTTTTTTCATTAGAATTGATTATTAATCATATGATACTACTTATTGTTTGAACATATTCTCCACTAAAAAGAAATATCCTTTCCTTTAAAAAAATTTTGCGGGATCCCTATTAAAAAAACTGGGAGGCAGGAAATAATTATTCTAAATGTAATATTAAAGAAAGGAGAATAGAATCACCCTTGCGGTATCAATACCTTGATGAAAGTAGGGAAACATTTTGCGGGAAAAAATCCGTTCCTTTCCATTGGCCATAACACTTGTCATGGGGGCCGGCCTGGGCCTCTTGCTCCTCATACTAAGCTATTTTAACCTTCTGGGCAACCTGGAGAAAAGCGCCCTGGATCTGCGCTTTTCCCTGCGGGGAAACAGGGAGCCCTGCAGCGATATTCTCATCGTCGGGGTAACGGAAAGCTGCGTGGAAAAGCTGGGCAGATGGCCCTGGGAAAGGGATCTCCATGCCAGGCTGCTGGATATCCTTGCGGACAACGGCGCTGCGGTGGTGGGATTTGATATCATCATCGCCGAACCCTCCAGGGAAAGAAGCCATGACGAAGCCCTGGCGGAGGCTTCCGGGGGATCTTTACCGGTAGTCTACCCCATCGACGGGCCACCGACCATCAGCCTGGTCCCCGGTTTTCTGTCCCCTTCCTCTCTGACCCTGCCCCTTCCTGAACTAATGGAGGTTGCCGGAGCAGGATATGTCAACGTCACACCGGATATAGACGGCATCATGCGCCGGACCATCCTTTGGATGGAACTGGAAGGCCTGCCGCTGGCTTCCTTTGATGATCTCATCTGGGCCCTATCCCAGGGGATGACCACAGATGAACTTTATGAGCACCTGGACAGCGTTTTTGCACCGGCCCGTTCCGCCCTTCCCCTGGGGCAGTTCAACTATCCTCTCGATCCGGGGGGAGGCACGCTCATCAACTATAGCGGGGGGCCGAACAATTTTCCCGTACTCCCTTATCACCTGGTGCTGGAGGAGGCCTATCCTCCTTCCACTTTTGATGGCAAGATCGTCCTGGTGGGCTACTACGCACCGGGGCTGGGCGATTACTATTTTACCCCCTTTGCCAAAGATAATCCCATGTATGGCGTGGAGGTCCACGCCAACATCCTCCATACCCTGCTGGAAGCAGGCCCGATCACGCCCCTTCCCTTGTGGCAAAACCTGCTGCTGATCTTCCTGCTGGCGCTGCTCTCCATGTTCATCTACCAGGCCACCAAGCCCGCCTGGGGATTCGCCGGACTGGTTGCAATCGCTGCCGTCTTCGTTGCCTTCACCGCACATCTGTTTAACGGTAAATCCATTTATGTGGAGATGGTTTATCCCCTCCTGGCACTCTCCGGCAGCTATATCGCCGCCCTGGTCTACAATTTTGTCGTGGAACAGCGCAGCCGGCAACGAGTAACGCGCATCTTCGGCCGCTACGTGGCACCCCAGGTCGTCGATCAGATCCTCACCGTCGGCGAGGAAAATCTGCAGCTGGGCGGCACTCGGCGCCATATCACCATTTTATTCATCGATATCCGGGGTTTTACCCCCCTCTCGGAAAAACTTACCCCCGAAGGCGTGGTAGCCGTCCTCAACGAGTATTTTGAAATCGTCACCCGCTGCATCTTCGAGAACAAGGGAACCATCGACAAATTTATCGGAGATGCCGCCATGGTCCTCTTTAATGCACCCCTCGATCTGCAGGATCACTCCCTTTGGGCAGTGAAGGCTGCCCAGGCCATCGTCCGGGAGGGGACCTCTTTGCAGAAAAAAGTTCTGGAAATGGCTGGGGTAACACTGCATTTTGGCATCGGCATCAATACCGGTGACGCTGTCGTGGGAAACATCGGGTCGGAAAACCGCATGGATTATACGGCCATCGGCGATGCCGTCAACCTTGCCGCCCGGTTGGAATCGAACGCCAAACCCGGACAGGTGCTGGTCAGCGAAACGGTTTACCGGGAAGTGGCCGGGCGCATCCCCCTGGAGCCCATGGGGGAAATCTCCGTTAAGGGAAAGAGCCAGCCCGTAAAAATATATCAACTTTCCAGGGACCAGGGTACCCACAGACCTGCCGGCTAACACAGCGCGAAAGACCTGCCGCCCGGAGCAAATTATTGGGCATCCCCGGGTGAAGAACAGGCCGCCGCCTCACCAAAGCCCTGCAGGCGATCCCGCAGCCTTGCCCCGTCGGCCCCGAGCCGCCCCTGGAGGGCCACGGGCAGGGAAACCGCTTCAATCCCATCGAAGGGCAGGATGCGGTGCCTATCCTCCCGGTGCACCCAGGTCAGCTTATAATCAATCCCCCGCAAGGAGGTTCTTCCGCTGCTCATATCTTTTTCCAGGTGCAGGTAAAGGATCAGCCCAAACTCGACCTCATCGGTGGATATGCTGCCGGCAACACGGTGCTGGTTGGAGAGGAAGTTTCCCAGGGAATAGGCCACAAAAACCCTTTTATCCTCCCCATCTCCACCGTCATCCCCGCTAAAACTGCCGAACCCACTGCCATTTTTTGAAACTTCGATATATTCCATGGGCTGGACGACATGGGGATGGCATCCCAGAATGATATCCGCTCCGGCCTGTGCAGCAACCCGGGCCAACCGTTTTTGCTCCTCTGAAGGCTCCGGATGGTATTCCTCTCCCCAGTGGAGATAAAGGATGATCAAATCGGCGCCCGATCGGCGCGCTGCAGCAATATCCGCCTCCATCCGCCCCTCCGCCAGCAGATTGACGATATATTCCCTGCCCTCCGGGATGGGCAACCCGTTTGTTCCGTATGTATAGGCAAGAAAACACAGCCTGATTCCCTTTACCTCCACGGTGAGAAGGCTATCCCTTTCCTGGGGGCTCCTGGCCGTGCCAAAATGTTTCATCCCTGCGCCCTCGACGATCTCGATGGTGCGATAAAGGCCCTGTTCGCCCGTATCCAGGCAGTGATTGTTGGCCGTGCATAGAAGATCAAACCCTGCCTCCCGCAAGGCCCGGACGACCTCATCCGGGCTGTTGAAACGGGGATAGGCACTGAAACCCCGCTTTTCCCCCCCGAAGGTTGTCTCCAAGTTACCCACGATCAGGTCTGCCTCCTGCAGAAGAGGGGCAATCACCTCAAAACTTGGCCCGAAGTCAAAGCTCCCTGTTTGCGGATCGTAAGCCCGCAGATATTGGGTCTTGTGAACCATGATATCCCCCACGGCGGCCACAGTTGCCCGTCTGAAGGAGGGTTCCGCCGGGGAGGCGGGCATTTCCTGCCGGGTTTCAGCAGGAATCCCTTCATTTTCCGATTCATCTTCCGGGGGGGAAGGAATCAAAGACCCGTCCCAGTAAAGCCAGGCAAAAAGAATGAAAATAATCAGCAGAGCGGGATAAAATATTTTCCTGAAAATAACCATCACCTTCTGTTCAGTGGCCCGAAAAATGGCGCCCGGACATTTTTGCTTCAAAATTGTTACGCCTGCAGTCGGGCGC
>CAZAQM010000122.1:0-2829 GCA_964487385.1 uncultured Dethiobacter sp. | reverse complement strand
TCCCGGGGGAAGCGTGCTCAAAGGCCCGGCCCGGTAAAACCAGGCAAAGAAAATGAAGGCAACTAGCACAGCGGGGTAAAATATTTTCCTGAAAATAACTATCACATCCTGTTCAGTGGCCTAAAATGGCATCCGGACATTTTTACTTTAGAGCTATTGCCCCCTGGCGCGGGCTGATTTTTCAGCTCTTTGCAGTGGAATTAAATACACCTTACTCATTAAAAACATGTTTTGGCTTGGCAGCCTGCAGGCGGCCGCAACGGCTTTTAAAGGTGTTTATTCGCCCTGATGGCTTTTTAATCCTGCCCCTTTAACATTACCGGAAACTATTTACAGCCAAGGAAATTCTGGCTATACTAGTAATGCCCCCTGCTGTCCGGAAGACTGAAAATGACGATGATGACAATGCGGGAAATTTTGGCGTGACAAAACAGGAAAAGATCTGGGCGGCAGGATCCTGGGCAGATCTTCGGGGCAGGAGCCCCGGAATAGCTTACTATTGCACAGGAGGCGAGCCTTATCAAACAGAACGAACATACAGATGAAACCGTCAGGCAATTAGAAAACCTGGTTTCCATCGGCATTGCCCTCTCCGCTGAGAAGGACAGCAACAAACTGCTGGAGATGATCATGTACGAAGCCCGCCGGGTGACCAATGCCGATGCCGGCACCCTCTATCTTGTGGAGGGCGAGCAGCTGAGGATGAAGATCATCCATAATAAAACGATGAACACCTTCCAGGGCGGCAAAGGCGAAGATATCGATCTGCCCCCGGTTCCCATCAACCGGGAATACGTTTCCGGCTATGTGGCCGCCACCGGTAAAGCCGTCAATATTCCCGATGTCTACGAAGCCGAGGGTTTCGACTTTTCCGGCCCCCGCAAATACGATGCCATGACCGGCTATCGCACCTGCTCCATGCTGGCTATCCCCCTGCAGAATCACCTGGGGGAGGTCATCGGCGTCCTGCAGCTCCTCAACGCCATGGATGAACAAACCGGGGAGGTTACCCCCTTCGATCCGGCTCACCAGGCCATAGTCCAGTCCCTCTCCTCGCTGGCAGCCATTGCCCTGACCAATATGCAGCTCATGGAGGAAATCGAAAACCTTTTCGAATCCTTTGTGCAGGTCATGGTTACGGCCATCGATGCACAGACACCCTATAACGCCACCCATACCCAACAGGTAAGCCGGCTTTCCGAGCTCATTGCCCGGGAAATTGACAAGGTCCGGGAAGGCCCCCTGGCTACAGAACACTTCGACGATGATCGACTCAAAGTTCTGGTCATGGCCGGCTGGCTTCATGATATCGGCAAGGTGGCCACACCCCTGAAAGTGATGAATAAAGCAACCCGGCTCGGCGAGGAGTTCCCCCTGGTCATCGGGCGCATCGAATATGCCCTGCAAAAAGAAAAAAGCGCCCTCCTTTGGAAAGAGCTGAAAAAGCGCACGGGAAATAGCCCCCGGGCAGAGCTGCCAGGCGAAATTACCGGCTTTTTTGCTGAAAAAAATGACAATAATAATGGGAAAAGCCATTCAAAAGACATCCAATTAAAAATTGAAATATTGGAGTCAGCCCGGGAACTGATCGTCAAGGCAGACAACCCGGCTACATTTATCGACGGCGAGCTGCAGGAAAAGCTCAGATCCCTGGGGGAGCTTACATTTGAAGGCGAGGATGGTTGCCTTTACCCCCTTCTCACACCCGGGGAACTGGCCTCCATCACCGTGGTTAAGGGAACGTTGACGGAGGAGGAGCGCAAAATAATGGAGGACCATGTCATCATTACCGAACGGATGCTCTCCAAGCTGCCTTTCACCAAGAAACTGGCCAGGGCACCCGAGCTGGCCTGCATGCACCACGAACACCTCGACGGCAAGGGGTACCCCCGAGGGTTAAAAGGAGAGCAGATCCCCCTGGAGGCACGCATCCTGGCCATTGCCGACATCTACGATGCCCTCACAGCCAGCGATCGCCCCTATAAAAAGGGCATGCCGGTGGAAAACGCCCTCAAGATCATGGGTTTCATGGTCAAAGACGGCAAACTGGACAGCGATATCATGGACCTTTTCATCCAACAGAAAATCTGGGAAAAGCTCCCCAGCTAGCACCAACCAACCGCGGGGACGGAGGCTTTGGCTGGTCGGCTACCAGCCAAAGCCTCCGTCCCCGCGGTTGGCTCCCGGAAGCCGCCGGGCAAAATCCTGGGGGCAGATCCCCCTTCTTTCCAGCCATTGCCCCGTTTCCCCCAAAATAACCAGGGGTTTTTCCCGCAATTGATAAACATCTCCTGCTCCGAGCATGAGCATTGCCTGCCGGAGCTGCCTTTCCATAGTTTGAAGATAACTGCTAACGGCCCCCTCCCCGCCCCGGTAAAAGCAGCGAAGGAGCGGTGCGGCAACCCCGGCCATAGCGGCTCCCAGGCTAAGAGCCTTGGCAATATCCAGCCCGCTGCGAATGCCCCCACCGGCCACAATATCAACCTTGGCAGAAATTTTTCCGGCTGCCTTGTCATTGGCACCCTGAACATGCGGGCGAACACGCAGGGGCGTTTCTGCAGGGTTCGGCGCGCTTTCATCCCCGGATATCCTGATGTTGGCAGCCCTTATGGCTTCCGTGACCTCGATCAAAGAGACAGCTGTGGAAAGTCCCCAGCGGAAAAAGGGTTCACTTTCGCTGGGGCCCCTGCCCGTATCTTTTCTTTCCCCTTCGATGCGTATAAAATTCGTCCCGCCTTTTCCTTCAATATCCAGGGCGGCTATCCCCGTTTCCAGCAGGCGTGCAGCCTCCTCACGGGCAATCCCGAAACCCACTTCCTTGACGATGAC
>CAZAQM010000121.1:0-6576 GCA_964487385.1 uncultured Dethiobacter sp. | reverse complement strand
ACATATTTTACTGTTGCATAGGCAAAAACCATGTAGCCGCCTGTTGTATGCAGTGCACCTTTGGGTTTTCCAGTTGAACCGGAGGTATAGAGAATGAAGAGAGGATCTTCAGCATCCATCATTTCGGCCGGGCAATTATCGTCTATATCTGTAGCGGCCATTTCATCTTCGAACCAGGTATCCCTTCCTTCTTTCATGGGGACGTCCAGATCGTCGAGCCGTTTTACGACGATAACTTTATCTACAGTAAGCCCCTGTTCTAAACAGAGATCACATGCTTTATCGGCATTGGCCTTGGAATTGACATATTTGCCGCCACGCCAGTAGCCATTACCAGTAATAAGAACTTTTGCGCCGGCATCGAGAACCCTGTCCCTGAGGGCTTCGGCAGAGAAGCCGCCGAAAATGATCGTATGGATAGCGCCAATTCTGGTACAGGCCAGCATGACGACGGGAAGCTGCCAAATCATGGGCAGGTAAATAGCAACACGGTCTCCCTTGCGCACGCCTTTCTTTTTCAGGACGTTGGCAAATTTGGAGACCAGTGACAGCATTTCTTTATAGGTAATTTTCTTGACATCATCTTCGGGTTCGCCTTGGAAGATAATAGCAACCTTGTCGCCCTTCCCTTTTTCGATCTGGTAGTCAAGGCAGTTGTAGGAAAGGTTGGTTTTGCCGCCGACGAACCATTCGACCTCGGCCTTGGCAAAGTCTTCCCTGTTGACCTTCAGCCATGGCTTGTACCAGTAAAGATCCTTTGCCAGATTGCCCCAGAAGGTTTCCGGGTCCTCTACGGATTGTTCCCACATCTCTTTGTACTCTTCCATGCTCTTTACATAAGCCTGGTCAACAAATTCTTTTGATGGTGGAAAAATCCGGTTCTCATCTGCCGCCGACTTCACTTCTCCCATAATTAACCTCCTATAATATTATTTATATTTTAATAACTTGAATATTACTGCCGCAAATATTGTTGAAATATGTTTGAAACGCATAATAAGGAGAATAAACAAACACTAAAATCCTTTATAATTATAGTTTACTCCTGACAGGCTTGTCAAGGGGAAAATCAGCTGTATTTTCAGCACATTTACCTGTTTTTAACCTATTCCGGCCTAGGAGTATTCGGGCATCTGGAGGTCCTTCCTTAAGGCAACAGCTCCTTTTAAATAAACATGTACCATTTCATGGAGGCCTTTGTTGGTGTTGAGCAGCAGGAGCACCCTGATACAGCGCGGCAGCGCCCCCGGCACATCAATTTCCACAACATCGAACAAAGGGACATCGGTCCAGCCCATTTGGCGGGCAGCCTTTGCCGGGAAAACGGCGTTTAGGTCTTCGGTTACGGAAAAGAAAACCGCTGCTGCGTCTTCCTTTTTAATATTATTTTTTATGGCTATTTGCTGCAGCAACTCTGCTGTTGCCGACAAGATTTCATGCTCATCATTGGAAGCTACATCTATGGCGCCCCTGATAGCTCTCGTTTTGTACATGGTCCGGTTGCCGGCAGCTTCCAGCATCCTTTCTTCAGAGGGTTTTTCCCCGTTTTTATCCGCAAGGGCATGCAGCGCCAGCAGATAACCCTGGGAGCCAAGGCCGCTAATCTGCCCAAGGGCTACCGGGGCGATCACTGATTGGCGGCGAAAATCTTCCCTTCCATATATATTGGAAAGGTGGACTTCAATGATCGGGACTGTTATTGCTGCCACGGCATCCCGCAGGGCGATGCTGTAATGGGTAAAGGCTCCGGGATTAAAAACGATACCATCATATTTTGCTTCCGCTTCCTGGATAAGGTCTATTAAGGCCCCTTCATGATTGGATTGATGACAATCTACTGATACCCCCAGTTTTTCCGCTTCCCGGTAAATCAGCCCATTGAGGGCCTTCAGGGTCAGCGTTCCATATATTCCCGGTTCCCTTTTCCCCAGCAGGTTCAGGTTAGGGCCGTGCAAAACGAGGAAAGATTTGTTTTTTTTCATTATTCCACCCCCAGGCAGCTTTAATTACTTTATTTACAGTCTCGCCGATGGTTAATCCTGTCGTTTTGATGACCAGATCTGCTTTGCTATAAAACGGCCGGCGTTTTTCCAGCAGCTCCCCGATGGATTTGATGGGATCCGCTGTCATTAAGAGAGGCCTTTTTTTGTCTCCGCCTATTCTTCTAAAGGCTTCCTCTGCCGTAACTGTTAGAAAAATAATAATTCCATTTTTGCGCATTGCAAATCTGTTTTCCTGCTTGAGCACTGCCCCGCCGCCGGTAGAGACAATGCAGCTGCCGGGCGGTTTTTCCCCCAGCAATTTTAACAGCTCGCTTTCCATTTGGCGGAAAAAGGGCTCCCCTTTTGTTAAAAACATTTTGCGAATGCTCATCCCGGCTGCTTCGGCTATAATTTCATCTGTATCATAACAATCGATGCCCAGTTCCAGGGCCAGCTGTTTTCCTACGCTTGTTTTGCCCGCGCCCATAAATCCTGTCAGAAAAATATTGGCCGGCATTTTCCCGGCTGTTGGTTGGCAACCGGCGGAGGCGATCAAGTCTGCAAGGTTAGGGTTCATTCTTCTGCACCCCGTTGGCCGGCCAAGGTTTTGGCCAAAGCGTCTTTCATAACCCCAGGCGGCGCCTTTTGGCCTGTAAGAATTTTAAAAGATTCCACCCCTTGGCCAAGTAGCATATCAAGCCCGTTTATTGCCGTGCATCCATCTTTTGCCGATGCCCACTGTAAAAAAGGTATCTCCGGCGGATTATAACGCAGATCGATGGCTGCTTTTAAACTGCCGGGGATGCCATCTGCAGGAAGCAGGCCTTTTTCGACAGGATCGATGCTCAGGGTATTTATTATAAAGGTGCAGTTTTGCATGGCTTCGGGAGAAGTTTTCTTATCCAAAGGCCACAGGCTTGTTTTCTTCAGGCTGAGCAAGCCGTTTTTATGCAAGAGCTCCCGAATGGCCTCCCCTTTTTCTGCCGTGCGGTTGAAGATGGCCAGATGTTTTATTCCAGATTTGGCCAGCGCCAGCGAAACAGCCCTGGCAGCCCCCCCGGCTCCCAGCAGGCAAACCCTTTCTCCTTTTACAGAAAGGGGTGACATATTTCGCAGCAGGTAAAGAAACCCGGTCACGTCGGTGTTAAATCCCTTAAGCCGGCCATCGCGAAAGGCGACGGTATTTACTGCCCCCAGGAGTTCTGCTTCGGGGGACAGTTCATGAATATGGGAAATAATGTTTTCCTTATGGGGCGAGGTAACATTGAAGCCCGCCAGGTTAAGCGCAGCAATAGCCTTGGCGGCTTCGGGAAGATATCCCTCCTCAACGCAAAAGGCAAGATAGACATAGTTGAGCCCTTTTGCCCTGAAGGCAGCGTTTTGCATCACAGGTGAAAAGGAGTGCGAAACCGGGTCGCCTATAATTCCCGCTGTTTTTGTGCAGCCGTCGATCATTTTTCAACCCTCCCATGTAAAAGCAGACGAGGATCCCTGACGCATAAACCCTCACAAACCCTGCCGGTAAAGCTATTTCGGTTAGGACAGGTATTCGTCTATTACAGCCCGTACGTCCTTCATTGGAGGCGACTTGCAGACAACTGTTTTTCCGATCGTTGAAGGAAGGATAAAAACCAGCTCCTCCCCCTCCTTTTTCTTGTCGGCCTGCAGAGCATCCAATATTGATCTTGCTTCCAAGCCCGGCGGAGGAAGGGGCGGGTCCAGCCGGTGAAGAAGTGCCAGGATGCGCCCCGCTGGTTCCTTCCCCAGCACTTTTAATTTTGCCGCCAGCCGGGTGGCCGCAATCATCCCTACCGCCACTGCTTCGCCGTGCAGATAATATTCATAAGCAGTGGCGGCCTCCAGGGCATGACCAAAAGTATGCCCAAAATTTAAGATTTTTCTTAGACCCATTTCCTTTTCGTCCCGGGCGGCCACCCTCCCCTTGAGAAGGATTGCCCTGGCCAAATATTTAAGGAATCCGGGACTGTTTTTTAATTGCTGAAATATGCTGCCTTGCTCTTCCCTTTGCTGCCTGCCGGCCCTTTTGGCCAGGCCTTCGAATTGTTGGAACAAAGTTTTGTCCATAATAATTCCATATTTGATTAACTCAGCCAACCCGGCGGAAAATTCCCTTTGGGGAAGGGTTTTTAATGTGGCCGGATCGGTAAGGACCAGCGCGGGCTGATAAAACGAACCGATGATATTTTTACCCCGGGGGTGGTTGACGGCAACCTTGCCGCCAACGCTGCTGTCCACCATGGCCAGCAGCGTTGTGGGCGCCTGGACAAAGGGGAGGCCCCTCATATAAGTAGAAGCCACAAACCCTGCCAGATCCCCGATTACTCCTCCCCCCAGGGCCAGGACGACGGATCTTCTGTCCAAACCCTCTCGCAGGGCGAAACTATAAAGTTTGAATGCGGATTTTAACGTTTTATCTTTTTCACCACCCTCCATAACGGCAATAAAAGGCGGGAAACCTTCCCGCAGCAGGCTACTTTTGCAGATTTCTGCATAATGCCCCCAGACATTCTGATCGGTGACGAGCAGGACAGGGCGGGGTGAAAAATAACGTTTCAGCAGCGTACCGGTAAGAGGCAGGGCCCCCCGGTGCAGGAAGACAGGATATCTGTTTTGTGTTGTTTTAATTTCGATTTTAATCATCGTTTTCCCCCAGATAATCCCTCGCCAAAACCTGGTAATTGCTATAGGATTTTTCCACTTCTACCAGCGAATCCCCGCCAAATTTCTTTAAAAAAGCCCTGGCTATCTCCCAGGAAACGACGGCCTCGCCCACGACTGAGGCGGCAGAAACGGCGCATACGTCCGAGCGTTCCACTGCAGCCGGATTAAGGGTATGGTTGGCAAGATCCACGCTGGAAAGGGGTTTTCGCAGCGTGGGAATAGGTTTCATGGCTGCACGCAGGACGATGGTTTCCCCGTTGGTAATACCCCCTTCCAGCCCTCCGGCATAGTTGCCGGCCCTGCAAATCCTGCCTCCATCATCCAGAAAAAACTGATCATGTGTTTCTGAACCTTTTCTGGCTGCGGCTGCAAATCCCAATCCGATCTCCACACCCTTGATCGCCGGAATGCTCATAAGCGCCCCCGTCAATATGCAGTCCAGGCGTCTGTCCCAATGGACATGGCTGCCCAGTCCTGCCGGAACACCTTCCACATGTATCTCAAAAATGCCTCCCAAGGAGTCTCCTTCATTTTTAGCCCGATCGATCTCCTCCACCATGAGACGCTCCGCGTCTATGTCAAGGCAATAAAGGATGGGGCTGCGCTTGCTTTTAATTTCCGCTGCCTCCCAACCCTTAAAAAGATGGTTATTGGCTTGGACCCTTCCGATGCCGGTGACAAAAGAAACTGCCTGTATGCCGAAATGTTCCAGCAGGAGAGCGGACAGCGCGCCGATGGCCACTCTCATGGCCGTTTCCCTGGCGCTGGCCCGCTCCAGCACATTGCGAAGATCCCTGTGCCGGTATTTGATTCCCCCGGCCAGATCGGCATGGCCGGGGCGGGGGGTTGTTATTTCCCTTAGGGATGAATTATCGGCGGAATGCACAGACATGACCTTTTTCCAGTTTGGCCAATCCTTATTTTCAATAAACAGAGAAAGAGGGCTTCCGGTGGTTTGGCCAAAACGGACTCCGGAAAGAATCCTCACCCGATCCTTTTCGATGGACATGCGCCCTCCCCGGCCATAACCCCCCTGCCGCCTGAATAATTTTTCATTAATAAAGTCTTCGCTAATGGTCAACCCTGCTGGAATTCCCTCAATTATTCCCGTCAGGGCGGGCCCATGTGATTCGCCAGCTGTCAGAAAACGCATCTTGTCCCCCCTCCTTTCTAATTCATGTTATTTATGCTTTAGGGCTCGGTAAGATCGTTTAAAAGGGCAAAAAAGCCGGGAAATGAGATGCTAACGGTTTCTGCTTCTTTTATTAGCGATTCGCCATCGGCGAACAAAGCTGCTATGGCCAGGGCCATAGCAATGCGGTGATCCCCGTGGCTTTGCAGCCTGGCACCGGAAAGTTTTGCACCGCCCCGAACGATCAGGCCATCCGGCAACTCTTCGATTACTGCCCCCATCTTCCTTAGCTCGCAGGAAATGGAGGACAGGCGGTCTGATTCTTTGAGGCGCACTTCTCCTGCACCCTGGATTACCGTCTCTCCTTTGGCAAAAAGTCCGGCTGCGGCAAGTATGGGTACTTCATCGATGAGACGCGGAATGATCTCCTTTTTTACGGTAATTCCCTTAAGAGGCCTGCCTCCTTTTACCAGCAGATCAGCAACCGGCTCGCAGTTATATTCTTTCCTGTTGTGGATGCTGATATTGGCTCCCATCTCTTTTAACAGATCGATAATGCCGGTTCGGGAAGGGTTAATTCCCACTTCTTCAAGGTATAGTTCCCCACGTGGGGCCAGCGCTGCCGCAGCAATAAAAAAAGCTGCTGCGGAAATGTCCCCGGGTATTCGAAACCTTTCCCCCCGAAGTTCGGCAGGACCTTGGATAATGAGATGGTTTTCCCCGCCGGCCTTTATAGCTGCGCCCAAATGGCGCAACGCTTTTTCGGTATGATCCCTGGTC
>CAZAQM010000120.1:0-6617 GCA_964487385.1 uncultured Dethiobacter sp. | reverse complement strand
GGCCTCCATGGATTTTTCAATTCCCCGTAAAACCTTGCAAATATCGCCTCCCCCGGTAACCCGGCGATAGTTTGCCTCATTGAGGGTATCCAGGCTGATATTTACCCTGTTCAGGCCCGCTTCGGCCAGCCAAGGGGCCATCTTTTCCAGTAAAGTGCCGTTCGTCGTCAGGGACAAATCTTTTAGCCCCTTAAGCCGCGCCAGGCAGGAAACTATATCCAGAATACCGGGATGCACGAGGGGCTCACCGCCGGTCAGGCGTATTCTCGACATTCCGAGTTCCACGGCAGCTTCGGCCAGGAGCGCACATTCATCCACTGTGAGGCTTTTTCCCCCGGGTCCGGTTTGGCCGCCTTTTTGCTTCATTTTCTTCGTTTTAAGCTTAAGCAAATTCAAAAATGCTGCCCACCTGATTAACAACAAATTGTTGGGGAAAAGCTTGCTGCAGGGCAGCAGTTGCCCGAAATCCGGTACAATGACAGGGTCCAAACTTTTCTATTTCAAAGCGGCTAAGGTCCTTGATCGTGCGGGCCAGCCTGCTCTCAGAGGCACTCATGAGATGTGTGCCGCCGATAACGGCCTTTAACTTATTTTCCCCGGTTAGATCCACGATGTAGCTGAGGGTATTAATTAACCCTGCATGAGTACAGCCCAGGAGAACGACGATGCCCTCAGAACATTTTATCACCAGGGCCTGATCATCATAGATTTGATCGCGGGCAAACCCCCGCCTTTCCTTCCGTAAAAATTGGGGCTCCTGCTCCTCATAGTCGATAATGCGGGGAATGGGGCCGGTAATAATAAGTCCCTCGCCCGGTTCGACAGGCTTCTCAGTGGTAATAAAGTCGATATTCCGTTTTTGCAGGTACTCCAGGGTCCAGGGCGGCCCGACATAGGCGGGCCTTTCCCCCAGACTCCCCAAATAATTATTGAAAATATCCGGATGAGCATAAACCGGCAATGAATCATTTATTTCCAATACATCTTCCAGCCCGCCGGTATGATCGAGGTGGCCGTGACTGAAAATCACGGCATCCACGGTTCTGAAATCAACACCCAACAGTTGGGCATTGTTGACCAAAGTGGAACCTGTCCCGGTATCGAAAAGAAATCTCTTGCCTCCGGTTTCCAGCAGCATGGACAAACCATGTTCCGGCAGCAGGCCTAAACCGGGGGAACTGTTTTCGCACAACGTAGTTATTTTTACCCTAGGCACACTAGTCACTCTCTTTCTTTTGTAGTAATACACCAAAGTTATGAGCATATGTCAATTATAATTGTAAAGAATTAATAAATCCCTGTCAATAATAGTTTTCGCAATCAGATTTATGGAAATTGTTAGTTTCTTTACTATGAAAATGTGTTAAAATATGATAAAAGAGGAAATAGGGATCTATTATGCCCTGTGAAATGTCTGCCGCCCTGTGCAAAAGGAATTCATATTAACCAAAAAGTTTTTGAATATAGGAGGTCTGTGGCTTATGCTATCCCAAAAAAAAGAAACAAAAAAGGTTAAACGCGAGAAAAAAAAAGTTAGGATCAAGAATGATGCCGTAAAATTCGGCATGAAAAAAAAGCTGCTTATTTATTTTATTGGCCTTGTCACTGTTTTTTGCCTGCTCATTACTTTGGTGCTGAACTCAAGAAATATGAATTTCCTGGAAGAACAGGCCACCAGCGAGGTAGACACCAAATTATCCACTCTCCAGCTTCTGCTCCATGAACAGGAAGTGCTGCTGAAGCCTCTCTGCGAATCCCTGAAATATGAACTTATGGATCCTCTCGAGGAGGGAAACAGAAGAGATATTGAAAGAAGATTAACCCAGTTCAACGGAATATATAAAGACACCTATGGCATTACTCATATGCAGATAAATGATCCGCAGCTCCATGTTTTAGCAAGCATTCGTGATCCAGACAGCTACGGAAGAGATGAAAGCGCAAGACCCCTGCTGAAAAAAGCTTCCGGGTTCGGCGCGGGAAGGTTGGTAACTGGTTTTGAAATAGGAGAAAATGGCCTGGTACTGGTTTCCTGCGGGCCGCTGGCAAGCTATACATCCAATTTTTCCGGCATCATAGAGATCGGCAAAATCATTGATAACGACTTCCTCGACAGTATTAAGGAAAAAATTGGGGTGGACTTTACCGTTTTTAAAGGCAATGAGCGCATCGCCACGACGATAGCAGATAAAGAGGGTGAGCGCGCCACCGGCACGACCATCGATCACTCTGAAGTGCTGGAACAGGTCCTAACTGAAGGAGGTCGCTGGTCCGGCCGCTTGCGCGTAGTTGGTTCCAATGACATGTTTGGTTCATATACCGCCCTGCGCGACATTGACGACAATATCATCGGCATGTTTTTTGCCGGTACTTCTGCTGCTCCCTACGATACCCTGCAAAAACAGAACAGAAATATCGCTTTCGGCCTGCTGGCCATGGCCATTATCGTAACAGCTGCAGTTTCCATTATTTTTGCCAATAATATAGTTCGGCCACTAACGGATCTTTCCGCAGTTTTCAGCGCTGTGGCAAAAGGAGATTTTACTGTAACTGTGAAAAAGTCCGGCAACGATGAAGTAGGGCTTATGGGCCGGGCTGTAGCCCAAATGGTGGAAAATTTGCGGAATTTTGTAGCCCAAATCAGCATGCTTGCCGGTAAGGTGGATAACCTTTCCCAAGGGGTTTCCGATGCAACAGAAAACATCAGTGCATCAGTTCAGGAGGTTGCCAAATCGACCAATGAGGTAGCTTCCTCCACCGGGCACCTCAGTTCGCTTTCGCTGGATATGACTGAGGAGGCAGCCAAAACAGCAGAAATAGCCTCGTCAAGCCAGGCGGAAATGGAAAGGGCTCTTGAGCTGATGAAGGCCATCGAGAGAAGTTTTGGCTATTTAAAGAAAACTATCGAAAAACTTGGACGGCGCTCGGAGGAAATAGGGGAAATTATTCAGGTCATTAACGAGATATCGGAACAAACAAACCTGCTGGCACTGAACGCCGCCATCGAGGCAGCCCGCGCCGGGAACTTTGGCCGCGGCTTCGCCGTGGTAGCAGATGAAGTAAGGAAGCTTGCCGAAAGATCCTCCGCCTCCACCGAAGAAATCGCCCAGCTCATCAGCGATACACAAACTGATTCCGCCTCGGCAATTAAGAGTATGGATAAAAGCGCGGAGGCCGTGGAATCAGGAAAGCTGGCCATGTTGGAATCCTCCGGTACCTTTGGCGAGATAGTTGCTTCTGTCCAGAAATTGATGTCCAAAATAGAAGAGGTGGCAGCATCTTCGCAACAGCTCAGTGCCTCCAGCCAGGAAGTGGCAGCCACCACTCAGGAACAGTCGGCTGCTGTGGAGGAGATAGCGGCGGCGACCGGTGAACTGGAAGACGCTTCCGCAACCCTTTTCGAAGAACTGAAAAAATATAGTCACTAATTTGTTGGGGGTCATCCTTAGCGATGACCCTTTCATGGCAATATCGAACTTTGGCAGCGATGACGAGCTTCGACCGCTAGTACACTGTAGCCAGCCTTTTGGCCAACAGTGTATTTCTTTGCCTGATCCTGTCATTGGAAACGGCAATCCCCATTGCTTTTTTTGTGCCGATCAGGATCAAAGCTTTTTTGGCCCTGGTAACGCAGGTATATAAAAGATTTCTCTGCAGCATCATGTAATGCTGCAGAGAAATGGGAGCAACAACTATTTTAAACTCGCTTCCCTGGCTCTTGTGCACCGTGGTGGCATAGGCATGGACCACCTCGTCCAATTCGGTCAGATCATAATCCACACCGCTGCCGTCAAAATTGATGGTTATAGTTTTATTTTCCGGATCGATATGGCTGATCAGGCCGATATCCCCGTTAAAAACATTTTTGTCATAGTTGTTTTTTATCTGCATGACCTTATCATGCCGGCGAAAGATCGTGCCGCCATATTTAACGGAAATATCGCTGGGGTTCAGTCCTTCCTGCAAGAGTAAATTTAAATTTTGCGCCCCGATCACGCCGCGCTGCATGGGACAAAGCACTTGGATATCTTCGGAAGGATTTACCTTGTAATAGCGGGGCAGCCTTTGCGTGCAAAGCAGCGTAATAGTTTCCGCAATTTTTTCGGGATTCTCTTCCTCGATGAAGAAAAAATCGCTATTCCTTCCCCCTTTCAGGATGGGCATCTGTCCCTTGTTGATGCGGTGGGCATTGCGAATAATGGCACTGCCCATTGCCTGACGGAAGATTCTTTTAAGTTCGACAACAGTAACGGCGCCGGAATCAATGATATCCCGCAGGACATTGCCTGCCCCCACCGAAGGAAGTTGATCCACGTCCCCAACTAGAATGACGGCTGCCTCATCCGGGACAGCCCTCAGCAGGTTATACATGAGGATAATATCGATCATCGAGGCCTCATCCACGATTAAAACATCGCATTTAAGAGGATTTTCGGCATTTTTCTGATACCCTCCGGCGGGCTTGAACTCCAGCAGCCTGTGGATGGTCTTTGCTTCCATGCCGGTAATCTCCGACATCCTCTTGGCTGCCCTTCCGGTGGGCGCCGCTAGTAAAACCCTGTTGCCCATCTCCTGCAAAAGGCGGATAATAGCCAGGATCGTAGTAGTTTTGCCGGTACCCGGCCCGCCGGTGAGAACCATGAACTTGGCAGTTACAGCGGAATTAATAGCTTCCAGTTGAATCCGATCGTATTTTAGACCCGGCCCATCCTGCAGGCCTGCCGTATTTATCCCTATCTCCCCGCTTGGCGGGCCTTTCTGTCCTGCCAGTATCTCTTTAATCCTTTTTGCCGTGCCCGTTTCACTATAGAAAAAAGGAGGCAGGTAAACAGCATCTTTTTCCTCCAATATGACCAGTTTTTCCCCGATGAGCATCTCCAGGACGGAGCTCACCAGGTCCCCATGCTGCTCCAGCACCTTAGCTGCTTCGTTTATCAGTTGATCTCTTGCGGCAAAACAATGCCCTTCATTGGCAAGCTCATTTAAAACATAGATGATGCCCGAACGGCAGCGCAGGGGGGACTCTTTGGCAAAGCCCAGCTGCCGGGCAATCTTGTCGGCCGTTTTAAAACCGATACCCCAGATATCATCGGCCAGACGATAGGGGTTGTTCTTCACGATACTGATACTGTCATTGCCGTACGTTTTATATATCTTCACGGCATAAGCTGTGGAAACCCCGTTGCCCTGCAGAAAGAGCATTACGTTTTTAATTTCCTTCTGCTCCTGCCAGGCCTTTTTAATCATCTCGATCCGCTTGGGACCAATGCCCTCTACATTGCTTAAATAATCGGCGGATTCCTCGATGACGCGCAGGGTATCCTCCTTAAAATGATTGACGATCCTACGGGCATAAACCGGTCCAATCCCTTTGATAAGGCCGCTACCGAGGTATTTTTCCACGCCGGCCAGGGTGGCGGGTACCGTTTCCCTGTAGTCTTCGGCGCTGAACTGCTTGCCGTATTTGCTGTCATATTTCCACTCACCCTTGACGCGCAGGACAGCGCCCACATTCACGGCGGCCAGATCCCCCACAATCGTAACCAGATCCGCAAACCCCTTGGATCTGATCTTGATAACGCTAAAACCGCTTTGTTCATTACTATATGTAATTCTTTCAACAACCCCGCTCAAATATTCCATCTGCAAACGCCGCTCCCCATGCTAGTCGGCAAATCTCTGCAGTGCCGAAGAAGATAGCTTTTCCTCCGAAAGAAAGTATTTATTCTCCAAAGTCACTTGAACAATTTCCGCTCCAACCATCATTTGCAGGGCATAAGGCTTGTAATCCCGCTGGCGCATCATGCGCATGATAAAGTTTGGCGGCATCAGCCCCAGCTCCTCTTTTGTTTTGGCATTGTCACCGCCAAGAGCATTATTTCTGCGGAATATCCCGACTATTTCCTTGATGGCTTTTCTCATACGGTATCGCGAATAATGGTAGGCCAGTATCAAAATAAGCAGGATACCAAGCAACAACAGCACATTTGGTAACATCTTATCATTTCCTCTTTGTTTTTTTTCCATTATATCGGCATCTTACCCAAAAGGCAAGAAAATCGGCATAAAAAACCCTGCTGTTTCCCGATGCGGCATTTAATCATTTACTTTAAAATGCTGTTCTGATAGAATGTAAAACAAAGAAACAATAATATATAAAAAGTAGGGGGTATAAGAAGTATGGGGAAAAAGGTACTATTATTGGGACTGGCTCTTTTGCTCATGCTCAGCCTGGCAGCCTGTTCGCCAAGCGAGCCGGGCGGGGTCCCTGAGGGGGCCGGCCAAACCCCGGGGGAGACATCAGGTGAAACGTCAGGTCAAATACCGACAGCGATTGAAGGCAGCTTTACGGTAGGTTTTGATCAAAACTTCCCCCCCATGGGATTTGTTGGCGATGACGGCAAATTTACCGGTTTTGATTTGGATCTGGCGGCAGAAGTAGCCGATCGCCTGGGGCTGGAGCTGGTTTTGCAGCCAATTGCCTGGGATGCCAAGGATATGGAACTATCCAGCAAAAATATTGATTGTATCTGGAACGGTTTTACGATCAACGGGCGTGAGAATGCCTATACCTGGACCGAACCATACATGTCCAACACCCAGGTTTTTGTCGTCAG
>CAZAQM010000119.1:4785-6626 GCA_964487385.1 uncultured Dethiobacter sp. | reverse complement strand
TCTCTGATGCTATCGTCGGGGGAAAGGTTTTCGCTGCCCATATAGTGTCCCTTTCCCATCACAAAGGGCAGATCGCGGCATCTAAGTGCCGTTAAAACCTCAAAACGGTGCAACAGCTGCCTTACCCCCAACCGCAACAGACGATCCAGTTCTATGAAGAAAAGTTCCTCTTCATGGGCCATCAGTGCCAGGCGGGGAAGGTTAATCGTCAGGGAGCCAATGTTACCCCTGCCCAACCCGATAGCTTGACCGTGCCTGTTTTCGGCAATCCTTCGCCCGCCGGCAAAATAGCAAACCCCATTATTCAGCGGGCTGTTGAAAGAAGTATCCAGAAAGCAAAACTTGGGAGTCCCGCAGCGCAATGCTGACTCCAAAGCTTTTAAAAACAAATCATAATTGGGATCCCCTGGTAAAAAATTGATACCCTTCCTAAGGGTGAAGACAACCTCCGGCCGTCCGTTCTGATCCCTGTATCTGAGCAGCTCTTCCAAAAAAAACTGTGAACATTGCCTTCCTTCTTCAGTCAGATCCAAACCCAGCCCAATGCTCAGTGCAAAACGATTCCCGCAGGAAAAGCCTGGGGAATTACAGAAACAACGTAAAAATCCTTTCAGGCTTTCTTCCACCTGAACATTTTTGCCACCTTTTTTAAATTGCCTCATCAAATCCCCAATGAAGCCATCGAAAAAAGGCAGGTGTTGTTCGCCAAAGATATCGTTCAGGCCCCCCTGCAAAGCCCCGGCAATATTTATCAGCGTCGAATAGAAGCCAATTGAAGAAAACTTATCCACTAGCAGAGGATTTTTTTGCACCATCCCGGGAGGAGCGAGCTGCAGCGAATCGATCGTTTTGCTGTAATAGCCAAGATGATGAATATGGAAACTTCCCCGCCGGTGCGCCTGGGCAATATCGGGAGGAAGCAGGTTATCCAGGTAATATTTCTGGCTGGCAGCCAGGGCAATCCTCTGCATTTTTTGGGCAGGCGGATAACCATGTTCTTCAGCACTCCGGCTGCCCTCTACGAGGATATCCTTGACCACGTCCATCAGCCCTGATTTGGCCTCCCTGATGCGCGTTCTTTTGTCCCTGTATAAGATATAAGCCTTCGATGTACGGGCATGTCCCTTTTCAATAAGTATTTTTTCCACGACATCCTGTATTTCCTCTACCGTTGGGATTAACCCCGGAACCTCCCTTTCGGCAAGGTAACCCAGGACTTCTTCCGTTAATTCTTCTGCCAGTGCATAGTTTTCTCCGCCCACAGCCCTGGCAGCTTTAAAAATAGCCTCGGTTATTTTCTTTTTATCAAATGCAGTTATTCTACCATCCCTTTTCCGAATTTCCGAAAAAGGGGCAAGATCTTTGGCCAAAGGATCACCCTTCCGACGAGGTAATTCTTCCATCGTTTATCAATGTTTTCATCCTTTTTATTATATACCAATCCCCGGGGGCATGTCCAACAAAAGGATGTACCTGACTGCGATCCGGCGGTCAGTCAACGGCAGGGTACTGTCGCCTTATCTTTCGTAATTGGGTTCCAAAGGAAAATCGACCAAAATGGTATCGACCCCAACTTTGACAATTTTTATCCATGGGATGATCAGATCCTGTTTTCTGCCCAAAACCCCCATGAGCCCCCCGGCGCCGGGAATAATGATTGCCTTAATATTCCCATTTTCCAGATCGATATCCAAATCATGAATAACGCCCAATCTTTTGCCATCATTAACATTGACAACATCCCGATCACGCAGTTCGTTAATGCGCATTTTCTTCCCCCGGCAGTTTTTATTTTTCCCCCTTTATATGTATGATTCCACTGCAAAAAGTATGTTTTTCTG
>CAZAQM010000119.1:0-4685 GCA_964487385.1 uncultured Dethiobacter sp. | reverse complement strand
CCATCCTCCCTGCTGATCAAGTAATGATGATCCTGGCCAGGCATTAGCTCACTAACAGCAGTACTGCGAAAGAGATTATGCATATTATAGGCAAAAGCCTGCTGGCGCATGGTTGGCATCGTTAAAGTCGATAGTATCAGAAAAAGGCTGAGCATCCTTATTATTTTGTGTTGCATTTTTCCTGCCCCTTTTATTGAATGTGTTTCTTCAGTTGCCCCAGAGCCGATTTTTCCAGGCGGGAGACCTGGGCCTGGGAAATACCGATCTCGTCTGCAACTTCCATCTGTGTCTTCCCCCTGTAAAATCTCAATGTTAAAATAAGTTTCTCCCGATCGGTGAGCTTTTTGAGGGCATCCTTAATGGAGAGGATCTCCAGCCACTTTTCATCGAGACATTTCTCATCGCTAATCTGATCCATGACGAAAATGGGATCCCCCCCATCATTATAGATGGGCTCAAAAAGGGAGACGGGCTCCTGGATTGAATCCATGGCCAGGATTATTTCCTCCCGGCTCACATCCAACTCAGAAGCAATCTCCACCAGGGTTGGCTCCCTGGAAAACCGATGAGCCAGTTGATCTCTGATCTGCAAAACCTTATAGGCCACATCCCTCAGGGATCTGCTCACCCTCACCGGAGTGTTATCCCTGAGGTAGCGCCGTATTTCGCCGATGATCATCGGCACGGCATAGGTGGAAAACTTGACATTTTGGCCTAGATCAAAATTATCGATGGCTTTAATTAAGCCGATGCACCCCACCTGAAAAAGATCGTCGACCAGTTCTCCCCTATTGTTAAAACGCTGAATAACGCTGAGCACTAAACGTAAATTTCCATTGACGAGCTGTTCCCTCGACTTTAGATCGCCGCCCTGCATGCTGGCGAAAAGCCTGCGCATTTCCTTGTTGTTTAGAACAGGCAATTTAGCAGTGTTGACTCCGCATATTTCAACTTTATTCAAGGGATACTTCCTCCTGGCGGACTCATTTACTTACTTAGAAGTATCTCCCCGTGCTGTCTTTTTATACTGTAAAATCAATTACTCCATTTTTTTAATTTCTTTTTTTAACCTCTTAATAATTCTTTTTTCCAAGCGGGAAATATAAGATTGGGAAATTCCCAGAAACTCCGCCACTTCCTTTTGTGTCTTTTCCTGCCCGTCCTGCAATCCGAAACGAAGCTGCATTATTTTCCTCTCTCTCCCCGACAGCTTGGCCATAGCCGTATATAACAGCTTGCGCTCCACCTCTTCCTCCAAATTGCGAATGACCAGATCGTTTTCCGTTCCCAAAACATCAGAAAGCAAAAGTTCATTGCCATCCCAGTCCACATTGAGCGGCTCGTCAAAAGAGATCTCCGCCCTGACCTTATTATTCCGGCGCAGATGCATTAAAATTTCGTTTTCGATGCATCGGGAAGCGTATGTGGCCAGCTTGATATTTTTATGCGGATTAAAGGTATTGACTGCTTTAATGAGCCCAATAGTTCCGATGGATATCAGATCGTCCACGACGAGCCCCGTATTTTCAAACTTGCGGGCAATATAAACGACGAGCCTCAGGTTTCGCTCGATGAGCGTCCCCCTTACCCTGTCCTCGCCATCTTTGAGCTGCTCCAGGAGCGTGTATTCTTCCTCTGTAGAAAGAGGCGGGGGCAGTGCCTTACTGTTGCTGATATAATAGATAATTCTAGAGCAATCGATCCCCAGCCTGTTCTTTAAAAATAACAGAGCAGATATCAGTTTCCATCTGTTTAACAGATCCCTCATACCGTTAACCTTCTTTTCCCTTAAAACTACATACATCCAGCGGCAAAAGCATCTCAAATTCCTCCCCGCGACTGAATTGTTGCTGTGCTATGGCAACCATTAATCCTTTATCCGGCACTACCTCCCTGCCTTTTTGCCAGATCGTGATCCTATCGGGGCGGAAGGCAACCAGATAATCGTCCTTGTCTAATGAACGATAAGGTATAAGACGAAATTTTGTGGCTGCGCTGCTACCCTGCAGCACCCTTTCCAGTTCACCCCATTCGATCTGTGTTCCGCCCCCCAATACTTCTCTCACCCCCGGAGGAAGAAGTTCGGCGATGGCCGGGTAGGCAACCACGGCAACGGGCAGGCCGGACAGAGGCTCTTTCAGCATATTCCCCGTATCCAAGTATGCAGAAAATTTCCTCTCTTTACCGAATAAGTCGACCTCCACCTGAAAATCATCTGCCAAACTGTTAAAACGAATTTTTTCCCGGAGCAAAGGGGTTACGGCCTGCACAAAAAGCAAAAGGACGATACCCGCCCAAAACAGGTGAGCAAAAGAAGGAGAATGAATAAGGAAAATCCTTTGTGAAAAATCGGTGGAGATATTATTCCAAAGCAATAAAGAGATGACCAGCCCGGCAAGAATAAAGGAACAAAGATAAAAAAGCAGTACCAGGGCAAGGGCATCCCTGAAACGCCGGGGCCGGTAAGCCAAAAATATCATGGCTGGAGGCAGCAGAAGTTTCCCGGGCCAGGACAATAAAAACTGTGCTCCGGCGGGCAGGATTAGGAAGATGAGCAGCATCCCGCCTAATGCGGCACCTGCCAACAGCCTCAAAAGAGTTGTTTTTTGCCGGGCAACCTGTCCGGCAATTTTTAACAGTAAAAAATTGATGAGAACATTCGCTGTAATAACCAGATCGAGATACACCTCATCACCGCCCTGCAAGATGCCTCTGGTTACCCGATCACTGTTTTCCCTGCCCATTATAACAAATACTCTTTCAGAAATTTGTAACAATCTGCCACCAGAAATAAAAAAGGTATGGAAGAAAATTTCCATACCTTATCTTTGCATTCCTTATCTTTGCATTTCCCGGCGGTGCCCGGCTTAATTATTTGCCATAGCGCCGGCGTCTTAAAAAGGCCGGGATATCGATATCGGTTTCACTAAATTTTTTCTCCTCGGAAAATGTGAGCGTCGTCTCTTCATGGGGGAGATTTTCCGCTTTCTTATCAAAACCTGTGGCAATAACGGTAACCCTTGCCTGATCCTTGAATGATTCATCGATGACGGCGCCAAAGATGATATTGGCCTCCGGATCGGCTGCCTCGGCAACTTTGTCGGCAGCCTCATTAATTTCGAAAAGGCTCAGGTTGCTTCCGCAGGTCACATTGATCAATACCCCTTTGGCGCCATCGATAGATGTTTCCAGGAGGGGGCTGAAGATGGCGGCCTTTGCCGCCTCAACAGCGCTGTTATCGCCCTCGGCAAGGCCCACCCCCATCAGGGCGGTGCCCGTCTCTTTCATGATCGCCTTAACATCGGCAAAGTCCAGGTTAATGAGCCCGGGAATGGCAATCAGATCGGAAATCCCCTGCACCCCCTGCCGCAAAACATCATCGGCAATGCGGAAGGCCTCCAGCAAGGGGGTTTTCTTGTCGACAACCTGCAATAACTTGTCGTTGGGTATGACGATAAGGGTGTCCACCTTCTCCTTCAGGGCCAAAATGCCCCGATCCGCCTGGGTCATGCGCCTGCGTCCCTCAAAGGTGAAAGGGCGGGTGACGACACCCACGGTCAGCGCGCCCATGTTCTTGACGATCTCCGCAATAATCGGCGCGGCCCCGGTTCCCGTACCCCCTCCCATCCCCGCCGTAATAAAAATCATATCGGAGCCCTTGAGAACGGCTTCGAGTTCCTCCCGGCTCTCCTCTGCCGCCTGTTTCCCGATATCCGGATTGCCGCCCGATCCCAACCCCTTGGTCAGCTTTGCGCCAATCTGCAGCTTCGTGCCTGACTGAGCCAGGTCCAGGGCCTGGGCATCGGTGTTTACGGAAATAAAATCCACTCCCCTGAGACCGGCTTCGATCATGCGATTTACTGCATTGCTGCCCCCGCCGCCTACGCCAATCACTTTTATTTGAGCGTACAGCTCCATATCAGCCTCATATTCAGCCATAAAGAACCTCCTGTTATCTTTCAATTACTCCCAGATATCTGCCAGAAAAGATTTGATACGCTTCCAGATATTAATGAAAAACCCTTCTTTTCTTTCCGGTTTTTTACCTGCTTTTCGCACTATTTTATTTCTGGAAACATAATGAATTATCCCTACAGCCGTGGAATAAATAGGGCTCTTTACGCCTAAATATTCGGGCTGGGCAAGCCGCACGGAACAACCAAATAAAGATTCGGCCAGTTCGGCAATACCCCGCATTGAAGAAACGCCTCCGGTCAGGACGACGCCCCCGGGGGGTAGCTTGCCCTGGCACATGCGGCTGATTTCCTGGCCGCAAAGCTGCATGATCTCTGTAATGCGCGGTTCAATAAAAGTGAATAGTTCTTCAGAAGAAATATTGCGGATTTCCTTGCCGCTTATCCCCTCGATCTCGATATCCTCTTTGGCAAAATTCAAATCCCTGATCGCATAGCCATATTCTAGTTTAATTTTTTCCGCCAGCAAGAAAGTCGTCCGTAAACCAACAGCCAGATCATTGGTAATATGGTCGCCGCCAATGGGCAAAACCGTAATATCCTTCAGCCCTCCCTGCTGGAAAAAAGATATTTCTGTCGTCCCCCCGCCAATATCAATTAAAAAAACCCCAAACTCTTTTTCGTCCCTGGAAAGACAGACATCCCCATTGGCAAGTGAACTAAGGACCATGGTGTTTACTTCGAAGCCGGCCATATTGACGCACCGCAAAA
>CAZAQM010000118.1:0-6648 GCA_964487385.1 uncultured Dethiobacter sp. | reverse complement strand
GATTGGCGGCAATCAGTGCATTGAGCGAAACACCAAAACGCTGGGCGATGAGGAAAAGCGTATCCCCCTTCTGCACGATATACTTCCTTCCCGACGGGTAGTGGGGCTCAGGCGGGTAGGGCGGATGCGGCGGATGCGGCGGATGCGGCCCGACCTGTTTTACGTCGACGACTACCTCCAACTGGACGGTGCGGGTGACTTTGGCAAAAATTTCGATAATGGCGGTTTGTTCCAATTTTTTCTCGTGCATTAATTTGTAAACAATATCGCCGATGATCTTGGCTCTTATGTGGACATTATCGCCGGGGCGGGCCCCGTTAACTTCCTTGACAAAGCGGAAAGGAACGTCCTCACGGGTGTGCCGGACCAGGTTGCCGGGATCCACGAAGAAAATTTGTTTGTGCAGCGTTCCCCTGATAGCAATCCGATCATCCAGTGCCTCAGTTTTTAGATCGACTATTTCCCCCACGATATCGAATACCTTAATGGCCTGAATGGGCAGTTTAACGGTAGCCTTGACGCTTTCCCGCTGCAGTATATCGGCGATAACGCTTTCCACCTTGAGAAGTTTCTTCTCGACTTTGATCCCTTCGCCTTTAACATTGACGACGACCTTGAGCTGCAGCGTTTCTGTCACTTTGACAAAGATATCCAGCACCAGAGTTTGGCGCAGTTCCTTGCTGGGCGGTCTGATCAGTTCAAAATCATCCAGGGAAACCCTGACGCGCACAAAAACATCGTTATCCGGCCGGGCTCCTTCGATCTTGATGCTCTTGGTAAAGGGAACATCCTCAAAGGCATGGCGCACCAGATCCCCTTCATCCACCAGAAAAACCTGTTTGTGGACTACCCCTTTGACAATGACGGTATCATCCTTTATTTCCGAGCTCACATCCCTGACAGAAGGAATGATGCGGAATATTTTTTTGGCCGTGATGGGCAGAGTTGCCACCGGGCTAATTGTGTGGTGGATCCTTTTTTCACCAACAACATGATCGACCTTTAACAGTTCCTTTTCTACGTGAATGCCTTTGCCCTTAACATCGACGACAACTTCAACCTGTTCGGTCTTCGTTACCTTGACGAATATATCCAGGACGACGACCTGGCGAACTTTATCATGATGGACCAGGTCGGCATCGACAGATAAAATATTGACGTCTACCAAAGCATTATAATCCTTCTTGGCATGGGGAATCTCCACGAAGATCTGAAAAGGAACATCCTCATCCACATGACGGACCAGATCGCCCTTATCTACGACAAAAAGCTGCTTGTGGATATTTCCGCTGACCAGGACACCTCCATCACGCACCTCAATTTCGGTATCATTGATGGAAGCATGCACATCGTAGACCTTGAGTACCTTAAAGGGCAGCGTAATTTCCGATTCCACAGTTTCCTTAACTGTATCCTCCCCGATAACCCTTTCCACTTTAAGTAGCTTGCGTTCGACAATAAGATCTTTGGACATTATTTTCCCTCCTTTCATTTGCTATAATTAAACTCACTATAATATATCCACCGGCAGGCGATAATGTTACTACCTGCCCCAGAGGAATTAAAATTGTTTTAGGAGGATTTCCGGCCCTATTGTAGAAATATTATAAATGGCATCCAGCCATTTTTGCTTCAAAATTGTTACGTCGAACGTGGGCTGATTTTTCAGCGCACACCTAAAGCAAACCAAAGTTTTCTGCATCAGAACATACTTTATGCAGTGGAATCATTTATTTATTATTACAAAAAGAGCGCAAAAATTTCGAAGGAGCACCTTTCCATGGCCAAAGAAAAAACCATTGCCATCGTCCCGGCTTTTAATGAAGAAACCCGTATCTCATCGGTCCTGGAGGTCATCACCGCTTCCCCCGGCGTCGATGAAATAATTGTCATCGATGATGGTTCCCGGGATAAAACTTCCGAAAAAGCAAGCTTGTTTCCCGTCAGGGTCCTGCGCTCGGAAGATAATAAGGGCAAAGGAGCGGCACTGCAGTGGGGGATAAATGAGGCCCCGGAGGCAGACTTCTATCTTTTCCTGGATGCAGATCTGCTAAATTTTCATGCGGGCCATATTGAAAACCTGCTCGCCCCCTTGTTCACAAATAAACCAGCCGATATGGCCATAGGAGTTTTCCGCTCCGGCAAAAATGAAAGGGTCAATCTGGCACAGCGTTATTTTTCCATTCTCAACGGCCAGCGGGCCCTGAGGAAGGAATTTGTCAATATTTTGCCGGATCTTTCCTGGTCGAGGTTCGGCGTGGAAATTCTCCTCACCAAATATGCCAAATATGCCGGAAGAACCGTCGTTTATCCAGAACTCGAAGGGATCGGCCATGTAACCAAGGAGGAAAAGCTGGGTCTTTGGGGTGGGGTAAACTATCGACTACAGATGTATAACGAATGTCTCTATTCCCTGTTCCATCACCGGAACATGATCGGGCTTTATCCCGGCAAAGTTCCGCCCAAGCTATTGGAAATAATAAACAGAAAGAAGGCCTGGAAGGAAAAAGATGGATTGGCAAAATGATGGCTACGAAAAAATGAATCAAGAGGCTGCGCTTGAAAAGGCAATTGCAGATCTGGCCAAGCTTGAACCGGCAATGGTATGTATGAAAAGTGGGGTAATCTTTAACAGGGAACAAGACAGCTATATCCTGCCCTGCCTGAACAGGAGATACCTCGTCCGCCATAGCAGCGGTGAGGCGGAGGAGCTTTCCCGCGGCGGCAAAGCTCCCTTGCATCTTCAACTATTATTCCTTCACTACTTAACCTGCGCCGATGGAACACCTCCCGGCGGTAAATGGGTAACCATTAAGGACCTTCCGGGAGGCCAAAATTATGCAGGGGTTAACAGGGTAAAAAATATACACCCCCTTTTGCAAAATTTCGGTAGCAAGGAAAGGCCTTTCCACAGCACTGCTGTCTCCCTGGGGGCTATACCCGCTTCCCTGGGCAGCTACTCGCTGCTCTTTCACCCTTTTCCCAAAATCCCGCTTATTTTTGTCTCCTGGGGCAACGGCGAAAGGTTTTCATTTGCGGAGAATATCCTTTACGATATTTCCGCACCCCACTATTTGCCAATAGAAGACTGTGCCCTTCTGCCCGCACTGATCATGCAGGAAATGACCACATAAATTAAAGATCCCGCCGGAACCTCCTGTCTATGGCTTTTACTGCGAAGTGTGGACTTCATGAGACAACCCTAAGGGGCAAAGAAGGCAACATCCGGCTATTCTCTCCTGGAGAGCACCCAAATTTCCCTTTCCTGTGGCAGGGTATCCCCGGAGATTAACAGCGGGCCCCCTCCTTTCTTTTCCACCTTTTCCCCTTCCAAAAAGGAAGCAGGGGTTTCTATGGGCCAGTTTTGGGTTGTGCTCGTTTGATAATGCATCGGTATGACGATGGAAGGCGAAAGCTGTTCCATGACTTTTTTTGCCTCGGCAGCGTCAATAGTATAATGGCCGCCTACCGGGATGAGCAAAACATCCACCGGGCCGATCTTTTCCACATCCCCTTCCCCAAGAATATGGCCCAGATCGCCCAGGTGAACCAACCTGATCCCGCCCAAATCAAAAATAAAAGCCATATTCCTGCCCCGCAGCTTGCCGGAGGCATCATCATGGTATGTAGCCAGGCCGGAGATGGTCACGTTACCCTCGGATAAGGAAACATCCTCCCAACCAAGCCCGTCCGGGGCAAGTCCCCTGATAACCCTGGCCCCTGGAGCAGCAGCCGTATAATTGTGATCCATATGCTCATGGCTGACCGTGACCAGATCCGCCTCAACTTCCAGGTTTCCATAGCCAACCTGCGGCGAATACGGGTCCATCAGCATTTTCAAACCCTCGGCCTCCAACAAAAAAGCTGAATGCCCCAGGTATTCCAGCCTGATCTCACCCGCAGGCAGGTCATCCCGCTGTTCCTGCTGCATATCTAAACCCTCCTCTGCAAGTTCACCACCCTGCGGATCAGCTGTAAGCCGTTTTCCTGGGCCAAGTTTGCTGCCGAACCAGACGGCCGCGATGAGAACGATAATCAGCACCCATAGGGCTCTCTTCCTGCTCAAAGTGCATCCCCCTTTTCAATGGCGGCACTCTTTGCCGTCTTGCCGCCTTTTTAATACACTTTATGAAAGAAAGAGAGCAAACATGTTGCCTATTTTAAAAAATCCCGTATTCTGCTGCTTTAGCTAAAATTTGCTTTACCCGGCACTTTAATGCCCTTAATTTTTGCCGATAAACGAGTTAGGAATACTAATAAAAGGGATGGAGCCTAAAATGATGAAAATTAATACAAACCTCTTTTCTCTTCTGAACAGTAAACAGCAGGGCAAAGCCTTGGGCAGTGAAACGGCCAACAACAGGCGGGCAGGCGGGCTGAATGCTTCTTTCCCGGCAACGGAGAGCACCGGCAGCAGCAACTCCGGAAATAAAATGCGCTCACAGCTAAAAATCTACATGTTGGAAATCAAGGATCTTCAGCAACAGCTAAGCAAATTGCAGGACCAGGAGACAAATTTGAAAGAAATGCAGAAACAATTGCTCAAAATACAGGGCGAAAGCGGCGCATATGCCCAGGGAGAGGGGCCGGCGGCCTCCCCGGCAAGCAATTACGAAAAAATATCCCGGAAGCTTCCGCCTCTGCAAGAAGAACAGGAAAAACTCAAGGAGCAGATTGCTGAAAAATTAGTGGCCAGGGAAAATATAACCGCCAACCTTGCCGTTATCAGGGAAAAGCAATTGGCAGAAAATATTATGAAAAACGTTAAAAGCTTCCTCGCCATCCATGACGAATTTTCCATGCTAAGCCAGGTTCAGCTGCAGGGGGATAATATTCAGAACCTGCTAAAATAGAACAAGCAATCAGGCGCAAAAAACCTGCCCTTTGATCGGGGGCAGGTTTTTCCTTTTCAGACAAGCTTAATTTCATCCTTCACAATTCTCAGATGATAGTTAATTTTTGCAGCACCAGCAAGAGAATAATTCCCGGTATGCCGAGAATCCCTGTTAGGAAGGCTGTAAATATATTAATGCCGATTGCCAGGCCCCAAAAAGTACCAACGGCATTAAATATTGCCAGTATGATCCCTCCGACGAGAGCATTTCCCAAAAGTTTTAAAAATATTTTCAAGGGCAGGTAGAGCAGGCGCACCAACAGATAAAGAAGAAGCAGCCCAAAAACAAAGGCAATTACTAAATTTAAATCCATATTGGAGGTCATCCCCTACACCCCTTTATTAACCTTTCTCTTATACCAATGCTGCCGCCGCACCCTTTGCAGCAAATAATCATAATGTTTTTCCGCAGCAATCAGGTTAAAGATAGCCTGATCGATCTGTTTTTCATCGCAGACATAGTTAAAAAAGGAATGGGCCGCCTGCCATTCCTCTCTGGCTCTGGCCAGCAAAACAACGTCATCCGGAGGACACTCATTCTGACCCAGGGGGTCCTTTTCCTTTGCTAACAAATGATGCAGATCGCCAAGAATGGTACAGATATTTTTCAGCATTTTTTTCGGCCCCTTTATTTGTTTTGCATGCCACTAGTATATTCATCTCTTGGCAAAAGATTCCTCAATTTGCCGGACAACTTTAAAAGAATAAACAATTAAAATGAGGGACATATTTATTGTAGGTGATATGCACCCAAAACAAGGGGTCACAAAAAGGAGCAGAGACCCATGTCAAAAGTAGTTGTGATCGGGGCCGGCCTCGTTGGCTCAACGATAGCCTATGCTCTGATGATCGGCGGAACGGCCAAAGAAATAGTCTTGCTGGATAGAAATGAAGAAAAAGCCCGCAGCGAGGCGCTGGATATGAGCCACTGTGCCTCATTTGTGCGGCCGGTAATAATAAAGGCAGGGGGTTATGAGGAATGCCGCGATGCTGATATTGTCGTCGTTACTGCCGGTGCACCCCAGAAACCCGGCCAGACCCGCCTGGAACTGGTCGATATTAATGCCCGTATCATTACACAAATCGTAGGGGATGTGCTTGCCTATACGCAGCAGGCAATTCTTCTCATCGTCACAAATCCCGTCGATGTCATGTCCTATATCGCCTGGAAGGTTTCCGGGCTGCCCAGCTCCAAGGTTTTTGGTTCCGGTACAGTGCTGGACACTTCGCGTTTTCGGCACATTCTCAGCTCGCGCTACCGTATCGATCCGAGGAATATGCATGCTTATATCGTCGGTGAACATGGGGATTCGGAGGTCCCCCTGTGGAGCACGGCCAACGTGGCCGGCGTTTCCCTGGATATATTTAGTACACATTGCCATGATATTCTTACCGGAGAAAGCAGGGAGGAAATATCCTATCAGGTGCGCAGATCAGCCTATGAAATCATCGAGGGCAAGGGCGCCACATATTTTGCCATCTCCCTGGCGGTGCAAAGAATAGTGGAGAGCATTCTGCGGGACGAACACTCCGTCCTCACCGTCTCCACGCTGCTCAGCAATATTTATGGCATCGATCATCTTTACCTCAGTTTTCCCGCCATTATTGGCAGGAGCGGCGTGGAGGGGGTTTTACCGCTGGAGATGAGCCCGGATGAGGAAGAACAATTTTTGCGCTCTGCCAAGGTTGTCGGGGAAAGCATTCCCCTGCAAATAAAAATGGCAGAAAACAAAGTTCCTGCCATTTAAGCAAGC